>JAGBWH010000197.1 GCA_017629925.1 Clostridia bacterium | reverse complement strand
TTGGTTTTGTTGGCAATCCTTGGTGGTGTGATGCCTGTTGTAGGGGCGTATATCACCTCAGAATTGGTGGGAACGGTAGGAGAAGTGCTGGGACTCCGTATTGTTGACACAGGCAGTTTTAGAGGCAATTTGGGTGGCAATTTCGCTCCTGTTTTGCTCTTGCTTGTGGCGAACTTTGCCTATCTTTTCCTCTCCAGAATGATTGCGCGTATCCACCATATGCTCAACTCCATGGCAGGGGAACTCATTACCCATCATATTCGCATGAAGTTGCTTGAAAAAGCCAAAGAAGTGGATTTAGCCTCATTTGACCGCCCCGAATTCTATGAAAAACTGGAAAATGCGAACCGTGAAGCAGGCAACCGACCTCTCCGCATCATGGACGCCACCTTCCAACTCTTCAGCGCTGCCATTAGCTGCGTAAGCTTTATCATGATTTTAGGCGGGCTTCATCCTGCTGCACCGTGGCTCATGGTGCTTTTGGCATTGCCATTTGCCATTCTCAACTATGCATTCCGTCGCAAGAATTTCTGGTATATGCGCTTCCATTCAAAAGAAAGACGCCAAATGAATTACTATTCGGGTGTTGTGGTCAACAAGGATAATGTCAAGGAATTACGCCTAATGGGCCTTTCCGACAATTTCATTGATCGCTATGAAAAGACCTTTGGCATCTATTATAAAGGACTGAAAAAATTAGTCTTAAAAGAAGGCCTATGGCAAATTGGGCTGACGTTGTTTTCAATTTTAGGACACGGCGCGCTCTTCCTTTTCGTGGCATATAAAATGATATATGGCGAGGGAGGCAATCTTTCGGAATACACCTTATACACCACAGCCCTCACCTCGATCAGTTCCGCTGTCACAAGTCTGATCTCCTCTACCGGCACCATATACGAAGGCACTCTTTTTATTGATAATATCATCCTGTTTATGAAAGAGAAACCCGCTATCGTGCCCATCGCAGAAACCCCTCGCATTCCTCTGCGCCATGTGCCTCACACCATCGTATTTGAACACGTATCTTTCCGCTATCCTCACTCCGAGGTTGATGTCATAAAAGATTTTTCCGCCACACTACATCCGGGTGAAACGGTTGTTTTGGTGGGGCTGAACGGTGCAGGAAAAACCACTTTGATCAAACTCATGACGCGTCTCTACGATCCCACCGAAGGCAGAATTTTGCTGGATGGTGTGGATATTCGTGAATATGATACAAATGCCCTTTACCAACTCTTTGGTATCGTTTTCCAAGATTTTGGCAGATATGCCGTGTCTGTGGAGGAAAATATTCACTTTGGCGATATTCATCAAGATATGAATGAAGCGCGTATTCGTGACGCAGCAGAGCAAAGTGCGGCATCTGATTTTATATCAAATTTGCCAAATGGCTATCAAACCCCCCTCACTCGGTACTTCGAAGAGAAGGGAAGCGAACTTTCTATTGGTCAATGGCAAAAACTGTCTGTGGCAAGAGCTTTCTATAAAGATGCAGATATTTTGATTTTGGACGAGCCCACCGCTTCACTTGATGCGATGGCAGAGCAAGCCATCTATGATCAGTTTGCCAGTCTCTCTCAAAATAAAATTACGGTGCTGGTCTCACATAGATTGTCCTCGGCTACAACCGCTGATAAAATCTTGGTGCTTGAGTATGGTCAGCTCATTGAAGAAGGTACCCACAAGGAATTGATGGCGCTGGGCGGTGCATACGCCACCCTGTTCACCACGCAAGCCAAACACTATGTGGAAAATCCCATCGAGCCACCACAACCTACTCGCCATAGAAGACACCACGCGGACGATGCGTTCGGCGGGGGCGAAGAAGAATAATCTGTTTCGCTCTAAAATCGAATTTTATACTTAAAACATTGTTTTTATACAAAAAAGAGGATTTCCGCTTTTGTCGGAAATCCTCTTTTTTACTCCGTGAGATTGAGCCTTTTTATGCAATGAGCTTTGCGTTTTGATTTGGCTTGATTTAGTCTTTTTATACAATTAGTCTTGCATACCCAGGCAAGCCGCACCGATGATGCCGGCATCGTTGCCGAGGGTGGCAATCACGATTTTCGTTTGCAGGTGATGCTCAAGGTCACGGCTGTATTGCTCTCTTGAAATGAGAGAAATCAGGGGGTTGAGCAGGTTGTTCTTTTCACCGGACACACCGCCACCAATCGACAAAATACTCGGTTGGAAGATGTTGATAAGGTTGGTGATACCGCAAGCCAAGTAGGAGATATATTGGTTGACCAGTTCAATGGCAACAGGGTCTCCACGTTTTTGGGCGTTGAATGCAGTTCTGGCGGAAACTCTGCCGTTGTTTGCGGCAACTTCGTCATTGAGCAGAGTAGGGATGCTCTTGATTTTGCATTCGGTGATTTTCTCTTCTGTTTGCTTGATCAAAGCCGTAGCGGAGCAGTATGCCTCAAAGCAACCTCTTCTACCGCAAGAGCAGAGTTTACCGTCTTTTACGATAATCATATGACCAAGTTCTGCACCGGCGTGGTTAAAGCCGGAGTAGACTTTACCATTGATCAAAATACCGCCGCCAACACCGGTACCAAGGGTGATCATCAGGGAGTTTTTAGCCCCTTTTGCAGAGCCTGCGATGGCTTCACCTACGGCAGCTGCATTGGCATCGTTTTCCACGTAAATTGTCTTAATGGGCAGATATTTCTGGAATACCTTGACCACGGGGAAGTGGAGAAAAGGCAGGTTGTTGGCATATTCAATGACGCCATCATCAGAATTGGCAATGCCAGGGGATGCAATGCCTACATAGGCAACATCATCCACAGTCAGTTGGTTTCTTTGTAGAATGTGCGCTGTCAGTTCTGCCATGTCCTTGATAATGAGTTCAGCGTCTCTGTCAGCTTTTGTGGGGACACTACCTTTGTCCACAATTTTGAGATCTTCATTGACCAGACCAATGGCGATATTTGTGCCACCGAGGTCAACACCAATATAGTACATATCAGCACTCCTTAACTTAAATTCTGTCTCTATTATATAAAAATAACTCACATTTGTCAACCATCATTTTTTGCCTTGAAAAGAATGGTATCGAAACCATCAAAATGGGGGAGAGAAGGGGAATTTTTGATGCATTTTCCCATAAGGTCTGACAGGGCAAAATGCACGTATTTATATCAAAAACCTTTTGGTTTTGCAATTTTGACTATAATAGTTTACAAAATATCGTGAAAAGCGCACGAGCAAAGTGTATAGAATTTTCGATAAATTATTGTGAAAAATCAACAAAATTATACACGCCCCTAACTGAAATACCATCATGTGAACGCAAGCAAAATAAGGTAAAAATAATTTACCGCAAAGATTGATAAAATTGAAATATCCAGCAAAAACCAATAAATCAAAGCCTTTTTGGGTAAATTTCACTTCATTTTTTCAAATGCTTGACGGCGAAAAAAAGCAAACTCAACTCGCTGTTTTTGCATTTTTTGCGAAATGTAAACTTTCGTATGCAAATCAGTTCTTTTTTCGTTTAATTTTGATAAAAAAATTACTATTGACTTTTTTTTGCATAAATGTTAATATATTTGTGTCTCTTAATGAGCATTGTAATTTTTCGGAGGAAAGAAAGCATGAGAAAGACCTATTTCATCAAAACGCTGAGTTTTGTGCTCTCAATCGTCTTTGTTTGCAGCGCAATGGTTGTACCCGCCTTTGCTCTGTCCGACAGCGACAATGTTTTGCGCAAAAACAGCAAGGGTGAAGCTGACGACAGTTTAGGAGCTTACCTGGCCGCTAATACCTATGCGGAGTATATCGCTCCTTATGCCGATCAGGAATATCCCGGTTGCGTGGTCACAGAAGTTCCTTTGGCATCAGGCGAAGGCGTTGATGTCATCGAGGGACTTGACGAATGGCGCAACTATTCTGACAACGATAAGGATTATCGCGAAGGAGCTGTTTTTCTGTCTAAAGATGGCGAAGCAAGATGGACGATTACCATCCCCACCACAGGCAGATATTACATCGCCTTTTCCTATTATGCCCCCAAAAACGGTACTGTCAACAGTATTCAACGCAGATTGTTTATTGATGGCGAAATTCCCTTTGCGGAAGCCCGTTTTCTAAACCTGTCTAAAAACTGGACCTATAATTATGAACCAGATAACAGTGAAGATGGTAGTGGCTTTGTATCCGACCTCAACGGCAACCATATTACCCCTGATGTAACCCAAGCTCCCGTTTGGCGTACATATTATTGTTCTGATGCAGAAGGGTATCGCAACGATTACTATCAATTTTATCTGGAAGCAGGCGAGCACACAATCGAGCTCGGTGCTGAACGTGAAGATTGCATCATGGATAAGATTATCATCGAGCCTGCAGGTAAAGTGGGTGTTGTTAGTGCGCCTACTTATCAAGAATACCTCGATCTGTACGCTGGTGTACCCAATGGTAGCGGCACCGTCAGAATTGAAACAGAAAAGCCTCAATTTGTCTCTGACTCCGCTGTATACATGACCAGCGACCGCTCTTCTGTGGTCACCTCTCCCAGTTCCCCCAGCGCGCAACTGTTTAACGTCATTGGTGCAAACAGTTATAACAGCATTGGTCAATGGGCGGCTTATACCTTCACGGTCTCAGAGGAAGGTATGTATCATTTTGTGATGCGCTATAAGCAAACAGGACTTGAAGGTATGTATGTTTGCCGTACCATCAAACTGTCATCCATCGACCTATCTACTGGCGAGCGTGAGTATGGTCTGCCGGATGGTACGCCCACCGTGCCTTTTGCAGAAGCCTATAACACGCGCCTGAACTACGAAGATGATTGGCAAGTTTCTGTTCTTGGTGACGTTGTCAACGACGGCAATGGCGATGTAGCAAGAGACTTCCTCTTCCACTTCAAACCTGGCGTGGAATACACCCTTTATCTGGAAGTAGGTCTTGGCACCTTGGCTGAGCAACTTCAACGCGTCAGCAATTCTCTGGATAATATCAACGCCTACTACCTGCGCATTTTGCAGCTCACAGGCGCTTCGCCTGACCCCAACCGTGACTACCACTTCGCGGAAATCATGCCTGACGTGGTATACGGTCTCGCATACGAAGGCGTGCAACTCGACTCTATCAAAAAAGAGTTTGAACGTCTGTGCGGAGGTAATACGGGTGAGCACTTGTCCACCCTTGAACTGGTATCCAACCTCCTTGCAACTATGGGTACGGATGAATACGAAATCCCCGCTAAACTTTCCTCTCTTAAATCATATCTGGGTACTCTCGGTACATGGCTCAACCAATCCCGTAACTCCTCGGTGACAGTTGACTATGTGGATGTTTGCTTTGTAGAAAACAAAGACAACCTGCCTGATCCCGACGGTAACTTCTTCCAAAGAGCTTGGTTTGAAATCACGTCTTTCTTCCACAGCTTCTTTACCGAGTATGACCAAATGGGTATCACAAACGAAGCCGATATGAGCGACGAAGCGCTTGACGTTTGGCTGGCTTCCGGTCGTGACCAGAGTAAGATTTGGCGTTCCATGATCGACAGTGATTTTAGCGATTACTGCAAAACCGAAAGTGAATACTGCCAAGCAAACGGAATAGGGAACATCCCCGTTGCACTCAAACTCATCACGGGCGGTACTCTCTTGCCTTCCATTTTGGCTGATAAAGGTCCTGACGTATATATGGGCTTGGATAGCACAACCACCATCAACTATGCTATCCGTGGCGCAGCTGACCCCATCTACGGTTTTGATGCAGATGGCAACCAAGTCGGCTTTGCAGACGCGATGGACTATCTCAACGAAAACTTTGACGAAGCAGCGCTCAATACCATTGAGTTGCTTGGCAAATATTATGGTGTGCCTATGACCATGAACTTTGCCATGATGTACTGCCGTATGGACATTCTGCTTGAGCTTGATGTAACGCCTCCCGAAACTTGGGATGACTTGCTTGCACTCTTGCCTATGCTCCAAGCCAACAACCTGTCAGCAGGTCTTGGTGCTACGGAAGGACTCAATACTACCCTTGAAATTATGATGTACCAAGCAGGCGCTTCTATGTGGCGTTATGATATCGACGACCCTGAACTTCCTGCGGACATCACCCCTGAAGAATACAATAGAGTATACGCGCCCTACGCTGGTGCGAAAATTGGTCTTGATACCACCGTCTCTCTTAAAGTATTCGAAAACTACTGCCGTATGTATACGGATTACTCCTTTACCACGAAATATGATGGCGCAAACCGTTTTAGAACGGGTGAAATGCCCTTGATGTTAGGCGACTATGTTGACCTTTATAACCAACTCGTCGTCTTCGCTACTGAAATTGCAGGTCTGTGGGAATTCTGCACCGTGCCCGGCACAAAAACAGACAATGGTATCAACTATGATTCCATGGCAACCTCCACTAACCTCGTGATGCCTCACAGCAACAGATCCGAAACCACTCGCGCGTACGCGTGGGAATATATTAAATGGAACACGGAAGAAGAAGCCCAATCTGAATATGGTAACCGCATGGTGGCTTTGATTGGTCCTTCCGCAAAATATGCAACAGCGAATGTAAATGCCATTGATAACCTGTCCTGGACAACCAAGGAAGCCAATGCCATCTCCGAACAGATGAAGCATCTGTCTTCTATCAAAAACTTCCCCGGCAGTTATATCATTGCACGTTACATTAACTTTGCCTTCCTTGAAGCGTACAACCAAGGCACAGACCCCGGTGATGCTCTCCTGAAATACATTTCCGCTATCAACACGGAATTGTATCGTAAGAGACAGGAATTCCATGATTCCGGTCTGAAGGTCCTCGGTACCGGAGAAGAACCTATCGTAGACTAATGCCTAACATCAAATATGTATCCGAAAGGAGATAACATCATGTCAAAAAAACAAGAGACGGCAAAAAGACCGGTCTCTAAGGGTGACATGACTCGCGCGCAATGGACTTGGAAAGAAATGAAGCGCAACAAAGTGGCATACGCCATGGTCGCACCATTTGTCATTTTGTTCTTCGTTTTCACAGTATTGCCCGTTGGTCTATCCATGATTTTGTCACTGACCGACTTTAATATGTTGCAGACGCCCGGTTGGCAAGGGGTGAATAACTATATTCGTCTGTTCTTGGAGGACGAAGTCTTCCTGATTGCTTGTAAAAACACATTGATATTCGCTTCGATTACAGGGCCTGTATCCTACTTCATGGCTCTGCTCGTGGCTTGGTTTATCAATGAACTGCCCCCCAAAATCAGAGCTGTGGTTACCCTGATTTTCTATGCCCCCTCTATTTCAGGTGCGGTGTATATGATTTGGACCACATTGTTCTCCTCCGACTCTTACGGTTGGATCAATGCAAAATTGCTCAACTGGGGTATTATCGACACACCTATTCTGTTCTTCCAAGATGAAAAATACGTTATGCCGCTTTGTATTGTGGTCGCGCTCTGGACCTCTCTTGGTACGGCATTCCTGTCCTTCATCGCTGGTCTGCAAACCATTGACAATAGCCAATTTGAAGCAGGCGCAGTAGACGGTGTCAAAAACCGTTGGCAAGAACTTTGGTACATTACCTTGCCCAACATGAAGCCTCAGCTCATGTTCGGTGCGGTGCTCTCTATCACCCAAGCCTTCGGCTTTGGCGCGATCGTTACCGCTCTTTGCGGTTTCCCCTCCGTCAACTATGCCGCACACACCATCATGCACTGTCTCGATGACTACGGCGGACAGCGTTATGAAATTGGTTATGCATCTGCCATTGCGGTGGTGCTGTTTGTCATCATGATTACTTGTAACATGGTGATCAAGAAACTTCTATCAAAGGTGGGACAATAAGTATGGATGAAAGATTAAAACCAGGTAAACTTAGGGTCCGTAACCACCGAGTGATTCTCAACCGTTCCGTAGGCGGTGACGCAGGTATCACTTTCTTCCTCTCTATTTTGGGCGCATTTATGTTCTTGCCCATGCTGTATGTTATCATGCAGTCACTCAAACCTCTTGATGAATTGTTCGTCTTCCCCCCTCGTTTCTTCGTTATTAAACCCACATTTAATAACTTTAGAGACTTGTTCTCACTCATGAGCGACTCATGGGTACCTTTCTCTCGCTACATTTTTAACACCGTTTTCATTACCTTCTGTGGTACACTTGGTAACTTGATTTTCGCTTCCATGGCAGCATACGCTTTGGCAAAAATCAAATTCCCCGGAGCAAAATTCATTTTCTCCCTCATCGTTACCAGCTTGATGTTCCACTCTACGGTAAACCAGGTTACCCACTTCATTCTGCTCAGCGCATTCGGTATGATTGACAGACACATGTCTATCATTTTGCCCGCTATGGCGTCCACATTGGGCCTATACCTGATGAAGCAGTTTATGGAAAGTTCTGTATCCGACTCTGTGCTGGAAAGTGCCCGTCTTGACGGTGCATCCGAATTCCGCATTTACCTCACCATCGCCATGCCTATGGTTAAACCCGCTTGGCTGACGCTGATGATTGAGTCGTTTAGAGGCCTGTGGAATACCGGTGCTTCCATTTACATCCACTCCGAACAGCTCAAAACCTTCAACTATGCAATCGGTCAGATTTTGGCAGGTGGTATTGCTCGTTCTGGTGCGGGTGCGGCATCTACCGTAATTATGATGTTGGTGCCTATCACAGTATTCGTTATCAACCAAAGTAAGATTATTGAAACATTCGGTTCGTCCGGTATGAAAGACTAAGGGAAGGGAGGACACACGACTCATGAAAAAGAAAATCATCCCCGCGTTAATGTGTGCTGTGTTGCTTCTTCTCTCAATAGGCTCTGTCACCACATTTGCCTATGAGCCTTATGTTACATACACATATTCCAGCGATGGCATCTATATGTATTCTCCTGCCGCTTACTCTGCAGAAAAATACGTAGATTCCGCCACCATGAGAGAACGTAGTGATGTGGTGTTCCAAGATATTGCTGAACCCACAGATATTTGCACAGACAAAGACGGCTATGTCTACATTGTTGACAGAAAAAATTCACAGGTTGTGATTTTGAATGAAAACTTTGACGCTGTGGCTTGCCTTGATGTATTCAACAGTTCTGAAAGAGACGGAGATACCTTCAAAGAATGTGAAGGCATTTTCGTGGATGACAGTTCCATCTATGTCTGCGATACTCGTAACTCCCGTATTGTAAAATTCGCAAGACAAACCTACGAATTTGAAAAAATCATCTATCGCCCCACGTCTGCTTTGATGAGCGGTGATGACCTGTTCTTGCCTGTTGACATCGCAGTGGACCAATATCATCGTTTGTTCGTCCTCTCTGAGTCAAACGAAGAAGGCGTTATCGTCATGGACGAGAATTCCAACTTCACAGGATACATTGGCGCACCTAAGGTCACCTACTCTGCCTTTGATATTTTGATGCGTCAATTCCAAACCGCAGAGCAAAGAGCCAACAACATTTCCTATTTGCCTACCCAATTCCAAAGCATTACAGCCGACTCCGAAGGCTTTATCTACGTCACCACCTCTACCATTGATGAAAATCAGCAAATGCAAAGTTTGATGATAACGGGCGCACAAGCCACAGGCGACTATTCTCCTGTTCGTAAGCTCAACTCTGCAGGTGCGGAAATCATGAAGAGAAACGGTTTCTTTGACTGTGCTGGTGAAGTTGTCACTCCTATGGATCAAAAAGGCGTCTCTGAAATCGTTGACGTTGCCATAGGTCCTGAAGGCTCTTGGTCTATCATTGACAGCCGTCGTAGCAAAGTCTATACCTATGACTCCAACGGCGCATTGCTGTTCGTATTTGGTGATGCTGGTAGCCAACTGGGCAACATTACCACCCTTGAAGCCATTGCTTATCAAGGTGATAATATGTTGCTCCTTGACTACACCACAAGCGCGATTACCGTCTATTACCGTACCTCTTACGGCGATAAACTCGTCGAAGCCCTTCATAATGATAATATGCGCCAATATCACCAATCCATTGGTTATTGGAAAAACGTGCTTCAGTATAACAACAACTTCGACGCCGCATACATCGGTGTAGGTAGAGCCCTGTACCGTAGCGGTGAGTATGAAGAAGCAATGGAATATCTGGAAGCCGCATACGAAACAGAAACCTACTCCAAAGCCTACGCTGAAATCCGTAAGGAATGGATTAGAAAGTATGTGTTGCTCCTTCCTGTTATCGTTATTTTGGTGCTATACCTTGTCTCTCGCTTCTTCAAATATGCGGGTAAGGTCAACAAAGCCGCCACCTTCAAAGTGGGACGAAAGAGTTATTGGGAGGAACTTATGTTCGCCTTCCACCTCATATTCCATCCCTTTGATGGCTATTGGGATCTCAAACATGAACTTAGAGGTTCCGTTCGTGGTGCGTCCACTATTTTGGGTGTCACGGTCGTGGCTTTCTACTACCAAATGGTCGGTGCAGGCTACCTCATGAACCCGAAAGGGAACTACTCCGGTATTCTTCTCCAATTTATCTCTATCGTGATCCCCGTCTTGCTCTTCGCCGTTTCTAACTGGTGTCTAACCACCCTCTTTGATGGTGAAGGCTCGTTCAAGGACGTATATATTACCATTTCTTATGGTCTGACACCCATTCCTTTCGTGTTGCTCTTTACCACCATCCTTTCCAACTTTGTGACAACGACTGGTGTGAGCACACTGCAATTTGTTAACATTTTGGCGTATGTCTGGGCAGGTATCCTCATCTTGCTGGGCGTGATGGTCACACACGACTACACCTTCGCCAAAAACATTGTCACCATCATTGGTACAGTTGTCAGTATGTGCGTTATTTTGTTCGTGGTCATCCTGTTCACCACTTTGGTCGGCAAGATGGTCAACTTCGTATCCACGATTGTCACCGAAATTAGTTATCGAATGTAAGTATAGGAGATATGAATGATGAAATGTAATAGAATAATATCGACTATGCTTGCCGTGATGATGATATTCGGTTCGCTGGTCGGCGTGCTCCCCTTCCTTGTTGTGCCTGCCGAGGCATCTACTGTTGTCACATTCCCTGTGGCAAATGGCGAAGAAGTGGCAAAAGAAAACTTAAATCAAACCTATCTTAGTGCCAGAGATAAAATCAACCGCGACCCTTATATGCAACTGTATGCGACAAAAGGGCAGTATAACCTGTATGCCAACATCTTCACGGGTGAAGTGTATGCAGAAGATACCCTCAGCGGTCAAGTGCTCACCACCAACCCCTACTATATTGGTGATGAATATGGCACAGACACCATCCCGAAAGAGCTCATGTCTCAGTTCGAGCTTGTGTTCACTACCAAAGAAGGCACACAACTCGTCTACAACAGCTATGACTGGTCCTCTTCTCGTGGTCAAATTTACCCCACTTTGTTCAAAGACGGTATTCGCCTTGAATACACCGTTGGTGATACCACCGCGCGTTACGTCGTGCCGAATGGTATTTCCCGTGAACGCTTTGAATCGCTGATCATTATCCCTGCTCAACAATACCTCATTTCTTTAATTCAAGAGATGGTATTGCAAAAACGCGGTGCGATTGACGATAGTAAAACCACAGAAGAAAAAATCGTCTATGATAATGATGATGAACTGAAAGCTTTGTGCGAATGGGCTGATAAAAACCAATACCAAGTCAACTACAATAAAGCACCTGTTAAATGGGGCTTTGAAGATGTCATGGCGTATTTTTACAGCTTTGATCCCGAAAAAGTACCTGAAGGTACAAATGTGATCTCTGCATTCGACACATGGTATCGTCTCGCTTACATTTACTACAAAGTCCTTTGCGGCAACAATGGTAAAAACTACAGAGAATACTCCAAAATGGGTAACAACACAGCGGATTATTTCTCCCTTGTCACCATGTATCAGCTGCAAGATCCCAACGAAGCGAAGAGTGAACAACTTCGCCAAGATATGTTTGAAACCTATCCTGCTACTCGTCGTCAAGACGAAGATGGTAAATGGTTTGCTCTCTATGCACTGGATAACACTTTGTCTAATGCGAAAAAGAGAGGTTTGCAACAAACGATTGCTAAATATTCACCTAATTACACCATTGACATGATGTATGAAGATGAAGCAGAAACAGAACTCGAACCTGAGGTTGAAATCAACCCTGTGTTCCGCTTGGCACTTGAATATCAACTGACCGACACCGGCATGACAGTCACTCTCCCGGCAAGCAGTATTTTCTATGATGAAACTCTGTATTCCTTGGTAGAGATTGACATTCTGCGCTATATGGGTGCAGATGATATGCGCCGTGGTGGATATGTTTTCTATCCCGATGGTAGCGGTACCCTTATTGATTTTGATGATTTCGCCCATAAGAATATCACCATTTCTGGTAACGTCTATGGTCAGGACTATTCCTTCCACGCTGTAACAGGTGCTAACCAACAATCCATTCGTATGCCCGTATACGGTGCAACGACGAATAAGACGATCTACTATGTCGATAACATCTATCACAAAGAAGATCCTACTAACCCCGATATTCCCGCACTCATTTATCTCACCGAAGAAACCTACCTGTCCGGTGCGTTTAGTTATGTGTTAAAAGAGAAAAAGATAGATGAAGTAAAAGACGCAGATGGCAATATCATTACCGCTGCTTACTACCAATTCTATTTTGAAGGCGCAGGCGGCCAAATGATTGATCTGCCTTACGGCACAGACGGACGTCAATACTATCTAAATGAGAGAAACGAGCGCGTATATCTCTCCTCTGGTCGTGGATTGCCTTCCAATGTGCCCACCATCACCGTCACCGAACTGCACACTCAAAACTTCACAGATGGCTATCTCGCCATTTTGGAAGATGGTGCTTCTCTGTGCACGATGAATGTGGAAATCAACGGTGCTTCCAACAACCACTATGCGGCTGTATTCCCCAGTTTTAGACCTCTGCCGCAGGATACATACGATTTGTCCGAAACCACCCCTGGTTCCGACAGCGTCATGTTTACCGTCTCTTCCAAAGAAAAATACATGGATGACATGACCATTCGTTATGTCATACTCACAGATGAAACGATTGCAAAAGAAACCGCAGGTATCAATGGAGAGTATGTCTCTTCCTACGTTGGCATGGCAAACGTATACCGTGATTACCTCACAAAAGAGGTGAATGTTCTGCTTGACATGGTCAATGACGATGTCATGAGCCAACTGCCTCTTTACATTGAAACCTTTGGTGTCATGGATACAATCGAAAAGATTTTGACCATTCCTGTGGAAGTGAAAGTGGCATTGACCTCTTTTGAGGACGTCCAGAAAATGCACCAAGAACTCTCCGCTGCTGGTATTTCTAATGTGAAGTTCAGACTCAAAGGGTACACAAACGGCGGTATGTTCTCCAACTATCCTGCTAAACTGAAATGGGAAAGAAAAGCAGGCGGCAAATCAGGCCTCAAAGATTTGCTCAGTTATGTTTCTTCTCAAGCCGCAGCAGGTATGGAAATTTATCCTGATTTCGAATTCCAATATGTCCAAGGGACGGCTTTGTTTGATGGTATTCGCTGGAAAAAAGTTGCTGCAAGAACGGTAGATAACCGTTATGCAATCAAACGTCTATACAGCCCCGTTACACAAGAATACGATTCCATGGCGGAAGGCGTAATCGTCGCTCCCACCGAAATCACTCGTCTCTTTGATAAATTCAACAAAAAGTATAGCAAACTCGATATGACGACCATTTCTCTTGGTACGATGGCAGGGGAACTCTCCTCTTCCTACGACGAAGATGAAACCCTCATTCGTGAAGATGCTATGCAACAGATGGTTGCATTCCTCGCAGGTGTCTCTGAGGATTATAGTGTGATGTCCTCTGGTGGTAACATCTATGCGCTGAAACACATTGATCATCTGCTAAATGCCCCCATTGACAGTAGCCACTTCCGCGTCACCTCCAATACCATCCCCTTCTTTGGCATGGTGGTGCATGGTGCGCTGAGCTATGCAGGCGGTCCTCTCAACGAAGAAGGTAACCCCGACTACACCTTGCTCCGTTCTATCGAAAGTGGTGCATCTTTGTACTTCATCCTTTCTTATGCAAACACCAAGCTCATGAAAGAAGATCCGCTCCTCTCTGATTACTACTCCGTAGACTATCAGATTTGGAAGGGCGACGTGATTGCTTACTACAAGAAACTCAATACTGCCATTGGCGATTTGCAAGATTACGTGATCAAAAATCACGAATTCATTACAGCAGAGCGCGTGAAAAATGACGAAGCCGCTCAAAGCAAAGAAGAAATCAGCAATCGTAATTTGCTGGAGGCTGAATATCTTGCCGCTTTCGATGCTCATGTTGACTTTGTCATGGATACTGCGAAGAACGATATGCGTGTGCTTCGTGAATTCTTCCTCTTCTCCGCTTCCGAGTTTGCTAAAGAAGATGTAAAAGCTTGGGGAGCAGCCGAAGAAGAGAAGGGCAATTCGCCTACGACTGCTGAAATGGATGCCCAACGCAAGGTCTTTGAAAAAGAGTATGAAGACAATTACTATTCTAAGTACTTGCCTCGTCTCGCAGAAGACCCCTTCAGATTCCACGGTCTTATGACTTCTAAAATTCAAACCATGCATCTCCAAGGTTCTGTTTTGCTTGGTTATGTAGGCATTGATATCAAAGAAGGCGAAGTCGCTACTCGTGCTCATGCAGAACAAATGATGAATGCCATCGTATTCTATGTTCTGGATGGCGACCAAAGCAACGACAGCAGAACAATTTGTATCAAATCCGGTCAAGAGTTTGCTATGTCTATTGATGAAATCAAGATTTGCGAACAAGCACTTCGCATTTTCGGTCTTGAAGCACCGTTTGACTATGCAAACATTCCCGCTTTGATTGCAAATCCCCAAGATTTTGCAGACCAATTACCCGCAGATTTCCTCCTGTTCCTCGATGAGCTCCTTCAAAGATGCGATGAAATCGAAGAAGGTGTGCCTTTCATTCCCGCAGGTGCTGATGACGCCGACGGTGATGGCATCTTCGTTTTGCCCGAAAAAGGAAACGTTAAGTTTGATGAATTGGCGCTCACTCTTGATGTTGAACGTGTGGAATATGAATCTGCATATCGCTTTGTAACAGACTCCTTTGCACAAGATGAAGATTATGTACCCACCATTTACACCATCGCTGATGGCTCTGTGGTCATTGTCACTTATGTCAAAGGTGACCATTCTGTTCGCTTTGTACTCAACTATAATATGTTTAGCGTGCGCGTAAACATTGAAGGTGAAGATGAGTTCGTGCTTGGTCCACAAGACTTCCATCGCCTTGATCAATAATGAGAGGAGGTAAAAGAAAATGTCCAAATTAACATCTGCAAAGAAAAAACGCTGGCTCGGCATCTTTAAGCGTCCCGACCTGTCTACTCGCAAAGCCAACATGGGCTGGGTATTCGTTCTTCCTTTCGTAATTGGCTTGCTTGCTCTCTACCTCCCCATCGTGCTCGACTCCGTATGGTTTAGTTTTAACTCGATTAGTTACCAGCTGGATACCACCACAAACGTGGTATCCATCGTGGTCACTCCCGAAGGCTTTAACTATTATCGAGAGGCTATTGCGAACACCGGGTATCTGGAAAGTTTGCTCAATGGCGTAGGCGCCCTTGCACTCAATGTGCCCGCTATCGTTATCTTCTCTTTGTTCATTGCGGTTATCTTAAACCAAAAGATGGCAGGCAGAGCAGCGTTCCGCGCAATCTTCTTTATCCCTGTTATTTTGGCAACAGGTATGATGGAGACCATCGAATCGCTCGACATTCTCTCTGACAGTTTGGAAACTGAGGAGTCGGTATTTGCCAGTGGTGAGTATTCCGGATTTTTAGGTATGTTTGACGCCACAATGATGCTCTCCAGCATGAAAGTGGGCGGGGAACTGGTTGGCTATGTGCTTGACCTTGTGACTCGTGTGTATGAACTTATCAACGATTCAGGCGTACAAATGTTGATTTTCCTTGCAGGGCTACAATCTATTTCTCCCTCTATTTATGAGGCTTGTCAGATTGAAGGCGCAACCGCTTGGGAAACCTTCTGGAAAATCACCATTCCTATGATTAGCCCGATGATTTTGGTAAATGGTATCTATACGGTCATTGACTCCTTTACAAAGGGTTCTAACGTCGTCATGAAGTTCATTGATACTGTCTACAACGCCCCCAACCGTCACTTAGCAACGGCGATGTCTTGGATTTACTTCCTTGTGGTACTATTGCTGGTCGGCCTTGTGGCTCTGATTATGTCGGCGTTTGTATTCTATCAAAAACGAGATTGAGAAAGGAGGAATAGATAATGGATACACAAACAAATTCTACTGCTCGTATCACAAAAGAAACCAAAAACAAGATCCATATTGAGTTTGAAGGCAGAACATCTTTCAAAGATAGACTGATAATGAAACTCACCTCCACCTCATTTTGGATTGATAAAGTATGGTATCTTTGCCGCTTTATCCTCATGTTCGGTATCTCCTTTGTCATTCTCTCTCCGTTTTTATCAAAGATTCTTCGTTCTTTTATGGCAAAAGAAGACTTTGTTGACGCAACGGTTAGCATGATTCCTCTGCATTGGACCACGGATATCTATAAGGCATTGATTCAAGATAACGGTTACTTTACCGCTATGCTGAATACCGCATTGCTGTCTTTGATTTGCGCGCTGATTCAAACATTCGTTTGCTGTATGATTGGTTATGGTTTGGCTAAATTCAAATTCAAAGGCAACAAACTCGTTTTCCTCTTTGTGATTATCACAATGGCGATCCCGCACTCCACACTCAAACTGTCATTGATGCAACACTTCTCCAACTTTGACTTGTTTACCGTACAGTCATGGGGATATAAGGGAATACTTGAACTCATCAACGGAGGCGCTGTGCAGCTCACGGGTACCTTCTGGCCTCTCATTATCATGTCACTTGCCGGTATTGGCTTTAAGAATGGGCTCTATATTTTCATGATGGTATCCTTCTTTAAGGGTGTGCCTGATGAACTCGAAGAGTCTGCTTACGTGGATGGTTGCAACACCTTCCGTACCTTCCTGCAAATCATTCTTCCTACCGCTGTGCCTATGATGATTACCATTTTCCTGTTTGCCTTCTCATGGCAATGGACAGACGAATTCTATTCCACTCTGTTCTTTACAGGTAACATCAACAAAACATTGCTCCTGCCTGATGTATTCCGCACCATTCCTGAGAGTTTGGTCACATCTTATGCAGGTCAAGCCATGTACTATTCTGCCATTCGTAACACCGCAGGCTTGCTCATCATCGCACCTCTTGTGATTATGTACCTGTTCTGCCAACGTTACCTTGTGCAAGGTATCGAACGCTCCGGTATCGTCGGTTAAGGCGTTTTATACCCACTCTCGCTTGCCTGTTTGGCGAGCATGATACAAACAAAAAAACGAGCAAACTACCGAGATTTTCGTCTTTGTAGTTTGCTCATTTTTTTATTCTAAAATTTTGGTTGTATGCTCTTTTTACTAAGTACAAAAAATGAAAGGATGCCACCTCAAAATGAAATGGCATCCATGGGGGACCGTCATTTTCTCGTGTTGAGAGGCTTGACGGTTGTTTGTTCATTTGCTTCGCACGCTATCATGAGAGAAATTCATGAGAGCAGGTCAATCGTAGTCAGGATATGTCACGCCATCAGGCAGCATCTCCTCGCCTGCGATGGCTTCTGTACCGCGCGGAATAGAGCAATAATAGAAGCTGATGGGAGGATGCTTTTCGGTGACTTTTGCGATGATTGCAGCAGAAGTTTCCCCTTCAGGTGTCGCATAGCAGATGCAGTTTGCGAATGTGATGGATGCGTTTTGTTGGGTATTGCCCGTAAGAGAGCAGATAAAACCGCTTGCTATGCCACAGGGGGCTTCTATCTCGCCATTGCTTTCGCATCCCTCGAAGGTGATTTTACTTAACATGGCGGAGACTTTATCCACAAAGCCGGATGCATTGTTTTCGCTTGAAATAATCTTGCCATTATTTTGGCATCTGATAAATGAAACGGGAACTTCGACTATGGTATTGGTCAAAGAGTTGCAAAATCCCGTCGCGCTGCCGGCGACTTCAATGGTGGCGCGGTTTTCGCAATCCTCAAATAGCAGGTGCGCATTGCCTTTGGCATTCGCAATCATCCCGGATGCTGTTGTTGCGGTGGAAATGTATCCCTCGACTTCCACACGGGTGAGGGCAATATAATAGCTTGAATTTCCGCCGAGAATATTCCCAATCACTCCACCAAACGCTCTTGTGAGTTCGGCGTCAGTTTGACTGAATTGAAAGGAAATGTGGCAGTCCTCGATGATGATGTTGCCGTGCTGTGCCTCTGCTGCGCCGAGTAGCCCGCCTGACGCATTGCGAATGGCTTGGAGACGACAGGAATCAATCGTGATGCCCCTGATGGTTGCCCCGTCTGCATGGGCAGCCAAAATGCCTGTAAATGCTGTGGCATTTCGGTCAGGGGCGAATACCATGGAGTTGGTAATGCGCAGATTCTCTACCACGCTACCTGCACCCAAGTGTCCAAAGAGCCCTGTGCTATATGTGTCAAATCCACAGATATAGAGACCAAAAATGACATGGTTTTGACCATCAAATGTGCCAAGGAAGGGGTGTTCCTCCGTACCAATAGCCGTCCAACTATTTTTGGGGGCTGTTTTGTGCCATATCTCGATGCTGGATAGTTCAGAATTGAGGTAGATATCATTTGTCAGACGGTAATGTAGGTTTTGGTAGAGGGCATTGCCATTGACCATTTGCGCCATGTATGCCAGCTCAGCGGGGGTAGAAATGAGGTAAGGATTGTCTTTTGTCCCATCCCCACCTGCGAATGTCAGGGCAATGTCTCCTTGCCATACATTATCTTTGTAGGGGGCGGAAATCACACATTCCAGCTCAATGACTTTGCCCATAAAATATGCGGTTTCGGGGAGCGAGATGACCAAACGATACTGTCCTGCAAACGTGGGGGGACTAAGCAACTCTTGTTCACCCCAATACCAAAGGATGGTCGGCACGCCGTCACCCACCACTTCAAAGGCGGGCACAGTGACAGGGAAGCCATTTTCCATCTTTTCGATCTTTTCAAGGGAAGGATCGGAGAGGAGAATGTCGCCTTGGTCTTTTTTGATTTCAAAGAGCATAGACACACGCCGTTCAAAGTGGGTATCCGTTTCTGCAAAATCAAGCACCACCGTGTAAATACCGGGGGCGGTAGGGGGAGAGGGGATTACCTTCGAGCCTTGACGGTATGTGACGGTAATGGGAGAGCGCACATCTGTGATAATGAGGGGCAGTCTCTCTGCAGGGGTACCGTCGTAGATTTTGCTGATAGTGTCTTGCAATGTCACTTGTGGCATTGTTTTGCCACTGCCGAATTCGCTTGGGTCCTCGTAGGAAAGAATTTGTTCTGTTGTCCAGGGCGTGTATTTGGCTTGATAGAAATATTTGTGATTATTTTCGGCTTCACCTTCAGGATAGGTAATGGCTCTCAGTTGCTCTTCTGTGCCTGAAAAACGGATTTCTTCAAGCGAAGAGCATCGGTAAAAGGCAGTGCCCCCAATGGCTGTCACAGTACCTTGGAAGGCTACCCATTTTAGCGCCGTGCAATTCGCGAAGGTCGAGGAGGGAAGCGTTGTCATGGGGCAACAGATAATGGCATATTCCAAACTGCTGCAGTTTTCAAATGTTCTGTTTCC
>JAGBWH010000196.1 GCA_017629925.1 Clostridia bacterium | reverse complement strand
TTGTCTGGAAACCCCAATCGCTTGTGCCAAATCGTCTTGTGTCATGTGATGAGTTTTTCTGAGTCTCATCAATTTTTCACAAAATTCCATGTTATATACCTTTCCGATCGTGTAACTTCTTGTGTTTTGGTCGGGCGAAGGTCGGTCACTTCGCCCTTTTCGTCCGCTGTTTTGTGTGCTGTTTTGCCATCAAAAGCGAATGCAAGTAAGGCTGTCAAGTAGCCAGACACCGCCTTCGTATTTCATGGTCACTTCAATGACTTTGCTTTTGTCGTCTCCGTCCTTTTGGGCGAGGATGCTCAAGGTAGCCACATCTCTTTTTTTCTCTTTGACCTTGAGGGTGGTATAATCAAAGGAAACCTCGTCTGTTTTGTAATTGAGGCCTTCGCGGTTGACATAGAGCACCCCGTCTTTGTTGTCATAGCAATAAGCAGAGCGCAAAAGGGAGGTGCCGTCTGACAGACTTTCCACGCTGAGTCTAAACAAGTCAGCCACAGCCGCTTGTGTGTAGACTTGTTTTGCACCGTTTTTGATATCCGCCAAATTGGAAAAACCATATTCTTTTATGAGTGTTTCCTTATCAGCCTCTTGGTAGATACCGCTGATTGCCCCCGTAGGGTTTATCGGAATACCTTTTTCAAATAGCAGGTCGTTGTAGACAAGGGACAAACGGAGCAAACGCTCAGCCTCACTTAAAAGTAGGCTATCATCTGCCTTTCCGCACCCAACCATGCCAAAAAGGCATACCAAAATAAGCAAAACGGCAAAACATCTTTTTACTTGTGCCATCATTCTTCGTCCTCTGCTCTGTTGTCGGCTTCTTGGGCTTCCTCAGTTTGAACTTCTGTTTCCTCTACTTCGGGGGTGTCAGTCTCTTCCCCGTCGGTTTCGGGAATGTCGGGTAAAGCTTCGGCTCTTGCCTCTGCCTCTTCGGCTTCTTTTTCAATATCTTCGGCTTTATCGAGTTTGGCAAAGGTACGAATCTTATCTTCGCCATGGAGTCTCATGACGATAACGCCACCTGCCGTTCTGGAATAGGTGGGAATGCCTGAGACGGGGGTACGGATAATCGTACCATCCGTGGTGATAATCATGATATCGTCCTCCTCGTCCACGGTGGCAATAGAGGCGAGGTTGCCCGTCTTTTCAGACAGTTTATGGCAAGTGACACCTTGACCACCTCTGTTTTTCATGAGGCGGAAATCGTCAAAGTCGGTTCGTTTACCCATACCGAGTTCGGTCAAGGTAAGCAGAGATTTGCCTTCCTCTACGGGGGCTACGCCCACCACATAGTCACCCTCATGGAGACGAATACCGCGCACACCACGGGCTGTTCTACCCATCACGCGAGCTTCGCTTTCATGGAAACGAACGGCTTGACCATGATAGGTGGCAAGCACCAATTCTCTTTGACCATCGGTATGGCGAACAAAGAGCAGTTCGTCTCCCTCGTCCAGAGAAATGGCAATTTTACCACTCTTTCTTTGATAGGTAAAGGCGGAGAGTTGGGTACGCTTGATGACACCACGACGGGTAATCATGGTGAGATATTCTTCGGGTACAAATTGCTCAATGGCAATCACAGCCGTGAGATGCTCACCCTCAGTGAGTTCCAAAATGTTGGCAATGCTCGTGCCTTTTGCGGTACGAGAGGCTTCGGGAATACGGTATACCTTTTTCGTATATACCCTACCCTTATTGGTAAACATCATCAGCAGGCTATGGGAATTGGCAACGATGACATCCTCTACCCAGTCCTCTTCCTTGGTGGTCATACCAATAATTCCCTTACCACCTCTGTTTTGGGCAGTATAGGTGGTGGCAGGCATACGTTTGATATACCCTGTGTGAGACACGGTCAGCACGCAAGTGTGGCGTTCAATCAAATCTTCGAGGTCAATTTCATCCATTGCCTCAACAAGTTCGGTACGGCGAGCGTCACCAAATTTACGTTTGATTTCGCTGAGTTCTTGCTCAAGAATTTCTTTGACCTTGCTTTCATCTGCCAAAATGCCTTGCAGTTCTTCTACGGTGGCGGTCAGTTTTGCCAAACGTTCCTCAATCTTTTGACGTTCAAGCCCAGACAAACGACCAAGGGGCATTTCCACAATGGCTTGGGATTGGGCATCGGAGAGAGAGTAGGCTTCCATGAGTTTGGCTTTTGCATCGGGAATAGAATCGGAGAAACGAATCATTTTGATGATATCGTCAATATGATCGAGTGCGATTTGGTAGCCTTCAAATATATGCTTTTCACGGAGGGCTTTATTCAAATCGAATTGGGTACGACGGCGAATAATGCTTTCTTGGAAAGTGATATATTCATCCAAAATAGCGGCAAGGGGCATCACTTTAGGCTCGCCGTTCACCAGCATCAGCATATTGACCGCACAGGTGTCTTGGAGTTGGGTATATTTATAAAGTTGGTTTAAGATGACCTCGCCATTGGCGTCTCTGCGGTATTCGATGACAATGCGCATACCGGCTCTGCCTGATTCATCACGAATGTCGGTAATACCTTCGATACGTTTATCTTTGACCAAATTCGCCATGCTTTCGACCAACATGCTTTTGTTGACGGAATAGGGAATTTCGGTGACGATAATACGACGATGCTCGTCCTCTACTCTGGCTCTGGCTCTCACCATCACCTTACCGCGACCTGTGGTATAGGCTTGGAGCATACCTGCCGAGCCGTAGATGATACCATAGGTGGGAAAATCCGGCCCTTTGATGTATTGCATGAGTTCTTGCACAGAACATTCAGGATTGTTTAGGCGGTAAATGGTACCGTCAATGACTTCACTTAAATTATGAGGGGGGATATTGGTTGCCATACCTACCGCAATACCCACAGAGCCGTTGAGCAGAATGTTGGGAAAACGGGAAGGCAACACAACGGGTTCTTTTCTGGTATTATCAAAGTTGCCCACAAAAGGTACGACATCCTTTTCAATGTCACCCATCATGAGATCCGCAATCTTTGACATTCTCGCCTCGGTATAACGGTAAGCCGCAGCACCGTCACCGTCAACGTTACCAAAGTTACCATGACCTTCTACCAAAGGATAGCGGAGTGAGAAGGGTTGCGCCATTCTCACCATCGTTTGGTAGACGGCAGCGTCACCATGAGGATGGTAACGACCAAGCACGTTACCAACGGTCGTCGCAGATTTACGGAAAGGACGATCATAGGTGAGATGGTCTTCATACATTGCGTACATAATACGGCGTTGACCGGGCTTCATACCGTCGCGCACATCAGGGAGAGCACGGCTGGTAATGACGCTCATAGAGTATTCGATAAAAGAAGTTTTCACTTCTTTTTCCATATTGCGACCAACTATTTTTTGGTCGGCAAATTCAAGATTGTCAGTTTCGTGTTCGTGTTTCATATCTCACTTGACCTCTATTCTTATACATCAAGATTGGTAGCAAATTTGGCATTTTGCTCGATAAATTCACGGCGAGGTTCAACGTCATCACCCATGCAAAGAGAGAACACTTCGTCGCAATGCATTGCATCACCGATTTCCACTTTGAGCAGCGTGCGGAATGTGGGGTCCATGGTGGTTTCCCATAGTTGTTCGGGGTCCATTTCACCAAGACCTTTATAGCGTTCAGCTTCAGCGCCTGGGCCAAGTTCAGCAAAGCATCTGTCACGCTCGGCATCGCTGAATGCGTATTTGACGATTTTGCCCTTATGCACCTTGTAAAGCGGAGGTTGCGCCAAATAGATATGCCCTTCTTCAATGAGTTTTCTCATGTGGCGGAAGAAGAAGGTGAGTAGCAATATACGAATATGAGAACCGTCTACGTCAGCATCCGCCATGATAATGATTTTACCATAGCGCAATTTGGAAATATCAAATTCTTCCCCGATACCGCAACCGAGGGCTTGGATAATCGGGATGAGAGATTGGTTGGAATAGACCTTATCAAGACGGGATTTTTCAACGTTCAGCACTTTACCGCGCAAAGGCAAAATGGCTTGGAAACGGCTGTCGCGTCCGTCTTTTGCAGAACCACCTGCAGAGTCACCCTCTACTAAATAGAGTTCGGTAAGTTCCGTTCTCTTTTCTTGACAGTCTGCGAGTTTGCCGGGCAGGGTGGAGCCTTCCAATACAGATTTACGGCGGGTGAGTTCTCTGGCTTTTCTTGCCGCTTCTCTGGCACGGTTAGCCGCCATGGCTTTTTCCAAAATCATTTTGGCAGAGGCGGGGTTTTCTTCCAGATATTCGGAGAGTTTTGTGCTCACCACGCTCTCCACGATATAGCGAATTTCGGAGTTGCCGAGTTTTGCTTTGGTTTGGGATTCAAATTGCGCATCGGTGAGTTTCACAGAAATGACAGCACAAAGCCCTTCACGAACGTCCTCACCGGAGAGGTTTTTATCATCTCCCTTTAAGATGCCTGCTTTTCTGGCGTAGTCGTTGAGTACCTTCGTCAAAGCTGTTTTGAAGCCTGTTTCATGGGTACCGCCTTCAATGGTAGACATATTGTTGGCAAAAGAGATGATGGTTTCATTATAACTATCGTTATACTGCATCGCCACCTCTGCCACAGAGTCACCCTTCTCGGCTTTCATATAAATGACGTCGGGATGAATTTTTTCTGCACGTTTGATGGTATTGAGATATTCCACAAAACTGACAAGACCACCCTCATAGCACAAATCGTCCTCTCTTTCAAAACCGGGACGCTCATCACGCAAAACGAAACGAACACCGGCATTGAGGAAGGCTTGTTCGCGCAGTCTGGTCAAGATGATTTCATAATCAAAGACGGTTTCTTCAAAAATCTCTCCATCGGGTTTGAAGCGAACATAAAGACCATGCTTGTCTGTGTCACCTATGCAAGCAAACGGCTCTGTTACCTTACCGCGAGAAAACTTGATGCTGTATTCCTTGCCATCACGGCGGTTTTTCACTGCCAACCATTCAGAGAGTGCGTTCACAACAGACGCACCTACACCGTGTAGACCGCCTGCAATTTTATAGCCCTCACCGCCAAATTTACCGCCTGCATGAAGTTTGGTATATACCACCTCCAGCGTAGGCAATCCCATTTGTTGGTTGATACCCGAGGGAATACCTCTACCGTCATCCTCTACCGACACGCTATCGTCTTCGTGAAGAGTAATCAAAATGCGGCTACATTCTCCTGCTAAGGCTTCGTCGATGGAGTTGTCGACAATCTCATACACAAGATGATGTAGACCTCTGATAGAGGTTGTACCGATATACATACCGGGGCGTTTTCTGACAGCTTCAAACCCTTCCAGTAACTGTATTTGACTATCATTATAGGTGCTTGCTTCAATTTTGGTTTCCATGTTGTGAGAACCATTCCTTTCTCATATTTACCATTCTGTTCTGTACAGTTTATTCTTGCCCCTCGTCATCATAGGAGCGACTCTCTGCGCGAGAGTGGAGGCTGGTGGAAGAAATTCTCAGGAGCAAAACCGTCTCGTCTTGCTTCTTTTGACACTTTCCACCCTTATCTTTTTTGGGAGACAGCAACACAAAGCATTTGGGCAGATCCCCTTCCGGAGATTTCACCCTGCCCTGCTTTTCCATTTTGGCAAGATAACTTCGTGTGGCATGAGAGACGGTGGCTGTATCCAAATCAAAAATGCCGATCATTTGGTCTTTTTTGATGGTTTCACCGTTGCCGATGTGTAAATACATACTCTTTTCCTTTTATATATGACTAATCAAAAATACGATAAAAAATCAGACTTCCCTCGGCAGAAATTGCCCATCTACCACCTCAATGGTGTGCGCGGTGACAGAAGAAATCTTTTCACAGGAGGTTACAATCGTTTGCCTGTTTTCTTGGGCGGAGAGAATGTAGGCGCGGCGCTTTTCGTCGAGTTCAGAGAGCACGTCATCAAAGAGATAGACGGGCACCTCTCCGCAAAACGCTTGACACACTTCCCCTTCTGCCATTTTAAGTGCGAGGACCACAGACCTTTGTTGCCCTTGCGATGCAAAACTGCGCGTGTCGATGTCGTTTAAGGTCAGGCGCAGGTCATCTCTATGCACACCGTAGAGGCTACACCCCGCTTGCAGTTCTTTTTTGAGTCCTGCCTCAAAAGCACGGGTATATCCCTCTTTTATTTCGTCTGCCGTCTCCCCCACTATGGCACTTTCATAGGCGAGTTTTAATATTTCTCTCTCCCCTGAAAGCAGACGCATATGGTGAGGGGCAAAATCTGAAATTCTGCGAATGTAGTCTTGCCTTGCCAATGTGATATACACGCATTCCTCTACAAGTTGCTCGGTCCACGCTTGCAATTCATTTACATCATAATATTGCCCTTTTTGAGCGTTTTTTAAGAGGTAATTGCGATTGTCTAAAATACGGCGGAAGGCGGCATAGTGCTGGATATAACTTCTATCCAATTGGGAGATGGCAATATTGAGAAAATTCCGTCTCTCCTCAGGTGAGCCTTTGACCAGTTGCAAATGGTCCGGAGAGAACAGCACCGCCCGAAAATGCCCCAGCATATCGCTGACTTTATCCACTTCTGCGCCGTTGCGGCATCTGCGCCTCGCCCCTTCATAATACCTATACGAGAGGGTTTGCTCCCGCTTTTCTGCAAAAAAGGAAATTTCAGCCGAAAATCCTTTTTGACCAAACTGCACCAACTCTTTATCCCCCACAGAGCGAAAACTTTTCCCTCGTGCAAAGAGATAAATACATTCAAGCGCATTGGTTTTTCCTTGAGCATTTTGCCCGAGCAACACATTCACACCCGGGGTAAAATGGATCTCACATTGGTCAATATTGCGAAAATGGGTGGCTACAAGAGATTTGAGTATCATTGCTCCGTCATTCTCACAGGCAAAAGCATATAGAAATAACTTTCATTTTCTTTTTCTTCTGCCGGCTCAATGGTGAGACTTTGGTTGGGTGCTTTGAGTTTGAGCAGGATGTTTTCGCCTTCAGCCGCACGAACATGGTTCATCAGATAACGGCAGTTAAAGCCAATGACCAAGTCTTCCCCTTCGTGCTCACACGCCATTTCGTCATTGACGTGACCATTTCTGGAAGAGGAGGTGAGGGTAATTCTGTCACCTTCCAAAATCACTTTTACATGGCTACGGCTATTGCCTTGAATTTTTTCATCGGCAATCAAATTGGCTCTTTCAAGACCATCGAGAAATCTCTCTCTGTTGACTTTCACGGTAATCGTTTGGTCTTTGGGCATAATTCTTTCGTAGTCGATGTAATCGCTATCAATCATACGGGTGAAGAAAATCATGCGGTCAATTTTAATGACAGCGTGTTTTCTTGCCAGCATCACCTCAATTTTTTCGTCTTTATCGGAGAGCACTTTGGTCAGTTCTCCCAATGCAGAACCAGGCAAAATGAAGCTGAAGCGGTCTGCTTTTTCTTCACCGATATCTTCAATATCGCACCGCACACGGCAAATGGAGAGGGAGTATCCATCGCAGGAGACAATCTCCATATCTTGCCCTTCAATTTGGAAATACACACCGCACAGCATAGGACGGTTGTCGGCTTCGGACACAGAGTGAACGACACGGTTGATTTTATTCTTAATCACAGCGGAACTGACGGAAAATCCCTTTCTGCCCGAGAGTTCAGGCAATGTGGGGAAATCTTCACCTCTGAGTGCAAACATAGAAAAACTGGATTTTTCAGAACTGATAATGCCGTTGTATTGGGCATCAATTTTCACGGATACTTCATCACCGCCCAGCAGTTTGACAATTTGCAAAAAGCGTTGAGCATTCAAAATAAAACTGCCCTCTTCAACCACTTCCAAAGCCTCAAAAGTGGCGCGAATGCCTTTGCTCATATCGTATGTGGAAATGCGAACGGTATTGCCGCCCAGCGTTTCAATTAAAACCCCTTCGATGGTGGTGATGGTATTTTTGGTAGATACGGTGCCCATGGCAGGCAATAGATTATCAAGTAGCACTTTTTTAGAGAAAATAATATGCATTTTTCCGTGTCCTTTCGTTTTTTGATAGATTCATTTTATGGTAAGCCATTTGTTTTTTTGAGTTGTGTTTTGCCAAAAAAGTTTTCCACAAACTTGCCCTGTTTTCTCCCGCATTTCTGTGCGAAAAAAAGCAAAGAAAAGAAATGCAGATAGGGGAAAATAGTAGAGATAGTAGTAGAGAGGTGTAAAGTGTGTAAAACCATGAAAAGCCTTACACTTGGCTGGGTTTGGGGGAAATGGAAAATGTTTGTAACTCTGTGGAAAAACGGTGGAAAAAAATGACTTTTCAACAGGGCAAAAATGCCCGAAGTTTTACACAAGTTTTCAGTCGTTTTTCAACGTTGAAATAACAGGTTTTCCACATCATCCCAATCCCGCAAATTAGGTTTTCACTTGGGTGGTGATGGTCTCAATGGCAGTTTGCAGTTCCTTGTCCGTTTTGAGATCATTTTTGATTTTATTGATGGATGCCAAAATTGTGGCATGGTCACGTTCAAAAATGTCGCCAATAGCGGTAACGGGTAGCGAGGTAATACTGCGAATGAGATACACTGCCACATGACGGGCATTTACAATGTTTTTACTGCGCTTGATGCCCTTGATATCCTCAATGGAGACGCTGTAATATTTAGAGACAGCGGAGAGAATTTTATTGACGGTCACCGACACAGGCTCAGCCCCCGACAGAATGTCTGAGATGGCACGCTTGGTCATATCAAGGCTAACGGGAATACCTGTCAGCCGAGAGATGGCAGAAATCTTTTTGATAGAGCCTTCAATTTGGCGAATGTTGGTTTGCAGATTTTCCGCCAAATACGCCACAATTTCAGGGGAGAGGGAGATCCCTTGCTCCTCGGCTTTCTTTTGAATGATGGCTTGTCTTAATTCTTGGCTGGGCGGTTGAATATCCGCAATCAGTCCCCATTCGAAACGAGAGGAGAGACGGTCTTCCAATGTTTTAATGTCTCTGGGGGGACGGTCTGAGGTTAAAATAATTTGCTTTTCTGCCTCGTATAGAGCATTGAAGGTGTGGAAGAATTCTTCCTGGGTGGATTCTTTACCCGCAATAAACTGAATATCGTCTATGAGCAATACGTCGGCTGTGCGGTATTTTTCTCTAAACGACACGGTCGTACCCTTTTGGATGCTCTCAATCAGCTCGTTTGTAAATTCTTCGCCTTTTTTATAGATGAGGCGAATGTTGGGATTGCTGGCTTTGAGTTCGTTTGTCACCGCATAAAGCAAGTGAGTTTTGCCCAGTCCACTTGGCCCGTGAATAAACAAGGGGTTGTAGGTGGTGGGGCTTTTGGCAACAGCCAAGCAAGCCGCATGGGCAAATTTATTGGAATCGCCCACAATAAAGTTGTCAAAGGTATATTCTGTGACAATAGCGCGACCTTGGATAGCGGCACCAAAATCATCTTTTGACACGGTAGGAGGGGCGGGATCCTCTTCTTTTTGAATGTCCACCTCAGGCTCTGCCGGCTCTTGCTGCGGTTCTGTCGGCGCATCCGGTGGTGGGGCTGGCGGGTCGTCATTTCTCAGGGAAATGATGACTTTCATGGGAAAACCGGTCACCTCTTCCAACGCCTTAGTGAGGGCGGGAGAATGACGGTTTTGCAAAATACCTTGCTTGAAGGTACTATTGATAGAGAAGGTGGCATATTGGTCTGTCATTTGTTCCAGACGAATATCCCGAAACCACAAATCAAACACGGTTTGACTATACATGGTTTTGAGCACTTCTAAAATGGCAATTTCAACATCCCGTAAGTCGTTCATATATGTACTCCTGCATGATTACTCTTTTTAATATTCAAATAACATTTCTTTTAATATTCAAATAATACTTCAAATAATAATACACACGCGCGTGCGAAAATATTTATCTATATTATAATACCATATATATTAAGAAAATGCAATCACTTTTTATCATTTTTTTAACAAAATGTGCAAAACTTTTTTCGATTTACCCAATAAAAATTGTAAAAATCAATAATTTTCATTGCAAAATGACTTTGGATTTGTTATAATGGCTGTGAGCGTAGTATTCGTGAGGAAAAAATATGAGATATTCCATCATCATACCTTGCTATAATGAGGCAAGAAATTTGCCGCAATGTGGTCAACGGCTACTGGATGCGTTAGATCAAATGCTCCCCGCAGGCGAATTTGAGGTGAGGTTTGTGTGTGACGGCGTCACAGACGATACAAAAGAACGTCTGCAAACTCTGCATCATCCTGCCATGCATATTGATAGTTACGAAACCAATCGTGGCAAAGGCTATGCGGTGCGCTATGGTATGCTTTGCGCCAAGGGCGATATTCGGCTGTTTTGCGATTGTGATCTTGCATATGGTACAGAAGCGATTGGGCAAATGCTGGCTCAAATGGAAGAGACGGACGCCCATGTTTGCGTGGCTTCAAGACGTCTGCACCCCGATGGCTACGAGGGGTATACATTCCTTCGTCGGTTTGTGTCGTCGGTGTATTATATCATGATCAGGTGCTTGACAGGACTAAAACTATCCGACTCTCAAAGTGGACTCAAGGCATTTGAAGGTAAAATGGCGGAGAAAATTTTTTCACTTGCCGAAATTGACCGTTTCGCTTTCGATTTAGAGGTGCTCATGCTGGCAGATAGGCTCGGATGTCGTATGACGGAGATGCCTGCCCGTATTATTGAAAACAGCCCTTCCTCTATTCGCCTGTCTGATCCATTTCGTATGTTGCGAGACGTGCTTCGCATCAGACGCCGTGTGAGAAAACTGAAACTTACACCCTAATTAAAGTTCAAAAAAAACAGTACATATATCACTTCATTAAAGGAGAATAAACAATGACACTCAAACTGATTTTCATTGTGGCCTTTTTGCTGGTCACAGCCATTCGCTTAACTTTACAATGTATTCACTATGCTTCTGCAAAAAACAAAATTCCCGATAACGTAGCAGATGTCTATGACGAAGAAACCTATCTCAAATGGCAAAAATATCATGGCGAAAAAAATCGCCTTTATATGATCAGTACCGCTGTGACGAGTGCTGTGCTGTTGGTGTTTTTGTGTTTTGACGTGCATGCGGCAGTTGCCAACCTGTTTGGATTTGGCTTCTTTGCTAAAGTGATGGCAATCCTCATGTTCCATACTTTGGTGTCCTTTATCATTTCCGTGCCCTTTCAATTTATTGATACCATGCGTATCGAAGAAAAATACGGCTTTAACCGCACCACTTTCAAAACCTTCGTGCGCGATTTGTTTATTGAACTGGCCATGAGCTTTGTGCTGGAATTCTTGCTCATCCTCGCCATTTACCTTACCCACAATGCTCTGGGCGACAACATGGTATATGTGCTTGCCGGTGTGATGTGTGCATTTACTTTGCTGATGAATTACCTCTTCCCCTTGCTCAACCGTCTGCAAAATAAATTCACTCCCCTGCCCGAGGGCTCTCTGCGCGATAAACTGACCGCATTGCTTACCAGCCATGGCTACACCGTCAAAGAGATTGAAGTCATGGACGCTTCTCGCCGTACCAGCAAGAGCAACGCATATTTCTCCGGTCTTGGCAAACAAAAGAAAATCGTGCTCTATGATACCCTGCTCGAACAAATGGACGAAGACGAAATTTGCGCTGTGTTTGCTCATGAACTTGGCCACGGTTTGCATCACGATATTCTCAAACTCCTACTCCTCAATTTCGGTAGCATGATCATGATTGCTGTTTTGGCTTGGCTGGGTGTTCGCTATGAAGAAATCTGCGAAGCATTCGGTTTCAAATTCGGCATGGTCAACTATGGCTTTGTGTATCTCATGCTCGGTAGTGCAGTATTGCCTTTGGTGCAACAAATCTACGGTATTTTGACCAATTACATATCCCGCAAAGCTGAATACAGAGCAGACGCTCAAGCTGTGACCGAAGGCTATGGCGATGCGCTCATTTCAGGGCTCAAAAAACTCAGCCGTGAAAACTTTGATCACCTTTCACCCAGTGACATCGTGGTATTGCTCGAATACAGCCACCCGACGTTATCACAACGCATTGATGCAATTGAGGGTTGAGCGGTGGATTTGGCGAAGAACGAACAAGTTGAGCGGTGTATTTGGCGAAGAGCGAAAAAGAAAGGGTTTATGTAAAAAATACCCCAAAATAGATTTGTTCAAAACCAAATCGCCATACCTTGCAATCCCTGATTAAATATTTTATATTTCTTTTTCTAAACCCGTTTGGAAGGTTTCGACGTATGAAAATACGCCTTCACCATTCCAAACGGGCTTTCTTCATCCAAATCCCCTCGCTCAAGGCGAGTTGGTATAGGGGCTTACGAACAATAATCGTAGTCCCAACCTCAAGGGTAGTTGGTACGAAATTTGGGACAATCATCGTAGGGCGGGGTCTTGCTCCCGCCGAAAAAATCCAAAAAAATCACCC
>JAGBWH010000195.1 GCA_017629925.1 Clostridia bacterium | reverse complement strand
GTCGCCCCTACAAAATCAAATCCCATTTCCGCCAAAAAAGAGCCTCGCCAAAGCGAAGCTCTCATTTTTATTTCATGTACTGACGCCAATCAAGGTCGCCATTGTCAAGCGCGCGCACGATTACTTCGGCGGTGGCAATGTTGGTAGCAACCGGAATGTTGTAAAGGTCGCACATACGCATGATTTCGGTATAACTTTCTTCATGATAGCCCTGCGGGGTGGTGTCACGGAAGAAGAGCAAAACGTCAATTTCGTTATATGCCACACGAGAGGCGATCTGCTCAGCCCCCCCTCTGGCACCCGGCATCATTTTTTCAATTTTAAGTCCCGTAGCCTCGGAGATATAATTCGCCGTGGTCGCGGTGGCACAGATAGAATGCTTACACAGGATACCGCAATAAGCAATACAAAACTCTGTCATCAACTCTTTTTTCATGTCGTCAGCAATAATTGCAATTTCCATATAAACAGTCTCCTCTTTACAGTTTGGCAAGGGAACATCTTTTCCCACGCAGAATATTATAGCATAAAAATTTGCTTTTTGTCAACCGTATTTTTTCTGATTGTTGACTATTTTTGAAAAAAACATTCAACAGGCAGTCTTTTTTCAGCAAAGTGTAACTCTGCCGTCACAAAAAAATCAGAGAAAACTTCCCCGTTTTGCGGTTGACATCGGCATGGATTTGATATATAATATAGTTTGAATTACGATTTTTAACAGCAAAGGAATATAAAACATGAAAAAGATTTTGTCTCTTCTCCTGCTTTCGGTGATGCTTCTCTCTCTTGTCGCTTGCGGCGATAATACCCCCTCCGACGTACCCGAAGGCATGAAGCTTGCTTCCGATCCCGAAATCGTGGATTATTTTCTCTACGTGCCCCAAAATTGGGAAGTTACCAACAAAACCGGCATGACCATGGCGCAGGCATCTCTGACCGACGACAGCAACGTCATCGTCACCAACTTCACAGCGCCCGCCATCCCTACGTATGTCAGCGACAAAAACACACTGTACCACTACTTCTATGGCACAAAGTTCATGGAAACCTTCTTTGAAGGTAAAAACCACTTTGCCGAAATCGAACCCGATGCACTTGCATGGCGCAAGGATTTTCTCTCCTACGCCATTGAACACAAGGAAGACACCGAGGAAGGCTTCTTTGCGCGCCTTATCGGTCTTTTCGATATGGTAACCACAACCGACGCGGCAACAGGCGAAAGCGTCACCAAAACCTCCTTTGAGCTTCTCGCCAACCCCTCCTTCATCACCGTGAAAAAAGGTGAAAACGAAGTTGCGGCGCTCACCATCACCTATAGCGGCAAAATTGCCGACCGCGCCGTAAAACAGCAGGCTGTTCTCATCACAGAGAACGACTACTTCTACGTCATGACCTTCTCGTCTGCGCCCACCTTGTACGAATACGTCGAAGAATCCTTTGCCGCCATTCTCAAGAATTTTGAATTTGAAGACTAACATGATCTATCTCGATAACAGCGCCACCACACCGCTTTCCCCGCTCGTCAAGGAAAGCATGGTAAACGCCATGGAAACCTTTGGCAATCCCTCTTCCCTGCATGCGCTCGGACTTACAGCCGAAAAGACAGTCACCGCCGCGCGCGACGCCATCTTTTCAGCGCT
>JAGBWH010000194.1 GCA_017629925.1 Clostridia bacterium | reverse complement strand
TCACGACCTACACCCTTAGCAGGGGCGCCTCTTCGGCCTACTTGAGTACTTCTCCGTATGTTCGTTTGGCCTGCCTTAGTATTATACTAAATCAAAAGGCAGATGTCAAGGTTTTTTTCAAAAAAAAGCAAAATTGTTTTTTGGGGGCTGAAAATATAGTTTTTTTTGCAATTTTGCTTGCTTTTTAATGTATTCATTTGTATAATATGAAGTGAAATTCCCTTTATTATGACATGACGACCTCGCAATTTTGACAAAGAAAGGTATCACAATATGAAGTTGCAAGACCTTGCCAAATTGATTATGTCGACCGAGCAAAACGATGCTTATGAGTCGCCCCTGCCTAAAAATCCGTGGAAAGACCACAAAATGGGGATGGAGAAAAGATTAGATCCCCTACCTTCAAGTGCAGGAATGCCTATTTTTTATCGCGATTTTACCTTAGAGGAATTGCCTGATCATGCGACGGTGACCGCCTCGGCTTATGGGACATTTGAGATGTTTTGCAATGGCAAAAGAGTGGGCCATAAAATGCCCGATGGCACAACTGTCTATGATGAAATGAAGCCCGGTCATACGCTGTATACAGCGCGAATTTTGTCTTACTCTTATGACCTAAAACCTTATCTAAAAGCGGGAGAAAACCGCTTGCTCGCTGTTTGTACACCCGGTTGGTATATGGGCAGAATCGCATTTGGCACGTACGGAAGCGAGCCGCTCGCCTTTATTTGTGATATGGCATTTAGCCATGGTGAAGAGACGTGGCATATTCCCACAGACGAAAGCTGGATGTGTTTCTGTGGTGGGCGTATTCTCTTCTCTGACATTTGGGACGGCGAACTGCAAGATATGCGCCGTGCATCTTTTGTGGCGCTCTCTCGCCCTGACAGAGCACTTAATGCCTCGCCCGCTCGTATTTTGGAAAAAGAGTGTTGTGTTACCCCTCATATCGGCCCTGCTGTGCAACTTCGCCCCGGCCTCATTGATATGCCCGAGCAAGCTGTGGTATGGTGTGGTACAACCGACAACGGCACCGACTATGGCGAAATTATCGTGAGCCGTACCGAAAGCACAAGCCGCCCCTTCCCTGTTGCCGTAGGCGAAGCCGTTTACTATGACATGGGGCAGAATTTGGTTGGCCGTGAAGCGGTTCGCATCAAAGGCAGAGCCGGCACTCGTGTTGCCATTGTGTTTGCGGAAATGCTCAATGATAGCGGTAGCGCTGAGCGTGGCAATGATGGCCCTAAAGGAAGCCTTTATACCCAAAACTACCGTTCCGCCAAAGCCAGAACAGAATATATTTTGAGCGGTAGCGAAGAAGGTGACCTTTGCACTACCCTCTTTACCTTCTATGGTTTCCGCTATATGCAAATCGTGGCAACTGATGATATTGAAGTGCTTTCGGCTAAAGTGGACGTCATCGGTAGTGTTACCCAAGAGGTGGGACAACTGACCACCTCCAATGCCCTCGTCAATCAGCTTATTTCCAATATTATTTGGGGGCAGAGAGGCAACTACCTCTCCATTCCCACCGACTGCCCGCAAAGAGATGAACGTCTTGGATGGACGGGTGACACCCAGATTTTCTGTCGTGCCGCCGCTTACCAAGCCGATGTGAAAGGATTTTTCCACAAATGGATGCAAGACGTGCGCGATAGCCAAGGCGAGGACGGACATATTCCCGATGTGGTCCCCTATGCTTGCATATTCGCCAAAAGCACCGGCGCCGCTTGGGGTGATGCGGCAATTATCGTACCCTACACCATCTACCTCATGTATGGCAACACGGACATCATCCGCGAAAATATGGACATGATGCGCCGCTATATGGCATGGCTTGCGGCTCGCCCCGATTACATGGGCGCAGAGCCTCGCTACCTCGACTGGCTGGCGTTTGACCCCACGCAGGGCAACTATATTGCAAGAGTGTATTACGCGCATGACGCGCGTCTCATGGCAGTCATGGCTCGTGCAATCGGAGAGGAAGAAGAAGCCCTTGCCTACGAAGAACTATATACACGTATTCGCGATGCCTTTATCGCAGAGCATTTAGACCAAGACGGTATGCCCAAGCAAAAAACACAAACCGCCTATATTTTGGCACTCGCCGTTGATTTCTTTGCTCCCGAAAAGAAAGCCCAAGCCATCGCAGAACTCAAAGCCAAGATCATCGAAAATGGCTATCGTCTCTCCACAGGTTTTGTGGGAACGGGTTGGCTTTGCCAAACGCTCAGCGCTTGCGGTGAAGATAATTTGGCCTATTCCCTGCTCATGCAAACAGAATGTCCCTCTTGGCTCTACAGCGTCCTACAAGGCGCTACCACCATTTGGGAACGCTGGAACTCCTATACTCTGGATAAAGGATTTGGAGATGTGGGCATGAACTCTTTTAACCACTACGCATATGGTGTGGTGGCGGAGTGGATGTATCGCTATATGGCAGGCATTGAAGCGGATGTGGCCGCGCCCGGTTTCCGTCATATCATTCTGCAACCTCGCCCCGACACGCGCACTGCTGACGAACTCCCCAAGGGACAGATGCCCATGACTATGGTCAACGCTCGTTTTGACTCCCCTGTGGGGCGCATTTGTAGCCGTTGGCAGATGGGTGATGGGTTTATCTATGAAACCGAGTTGCCCGAAGGCGCTCACGCTACCCTGTATTTGCCTCTGTTTGGGCAAAATGAGTATCTATAAGGCGGTGAGTGTGTAAAAGCGTCTACCATAGAGAATGGATGCGCCAAAATTGAGCTTGGTGCAGGCAAACATCGTTTTGTAGTTGCGTGCTGAATTTTAATCGAAAAGTATAATTTTTAATATTTTACCCCAAACTACCAAAAAAGGAGATTGACTATGACTACTATCACCCAAACCGAGAAAAATCTCATGAGAGCATTTGCAGGAGAAAGCCAAGCACGTAATCGTTATACATTTGCCGCAAGTGTTGCCAAGAAAAATAACCTTTACGTTGTGGAAGCTACCTTCCGTTTTACTGCTGACCAAGAAAAAGAACATGCGGAAATTTTCTGGAAACATTTGCAAAAATTTGCACACGACAATGTGACCATCGGTGAGGCGGGTTATCCCGTAGACGTGACAACCGATGTGGTGACTTTACTGAGAAATGCGAACCACAATGAACTTGAGGAATGCGATGACGC
>JAGBWH010000193.1 GCA_017629925.1 Clostridia bacterium | reverse complement strand
TGTGCCTGAGGGATATGTACTCGCCTCTATCCCCCAGCAAGACGGATTTTCCCTCTATGTGCCAGACGGATGGACCACCTACTATACCGGTGATATTTTGCAAGTGTACGTCAGCTCGGTTGACCGTTCCTCCGTGTCGGTGGCAACCGTTGACTCTGCGCTGACGCCAAAGGAGTATTTTGAGGCGTCGCATTCCAATTTTGAGCAAAAATATACCGACTTTACCATAGTGGAGCAGGACGAGGCACAACTTTCGGGCAAAGATGCTTTTCATGTATTCTTTACTGCCACCTATCAAGAGATCCCCTACGGATTTCGCCAAGCGATCATCGACGGGGGAGATGGCCTTTTATTTGTGCTGACCTGCTCCGCTGAAAATGTGACCACAGAACAGCTCCCCACCTCTCGCCTTGCCCAACACCAAAAAGATTTTGTGGATATCGTCGCCTATTTTACGGTGACAGGGAAACCCCAAGAAAGACCTGAGCCAACTTTCGCATGTGAAAACACGCCACAGGGCATGAAATGTGCGGGGGACGAGACGGTTTTGGGTTGTCATTTCTTTGTGCCTGAGTCATACACCATCAGCATCTCTGATGGTGCGGTAATGGCGGTGGCAGAGGATGGTAGCAATGTGCAACTGATGCCTTTACAAGAGTCCGACTACCATAATTATCTCAAATCTCTGCTCGACCAATACAAAAAAATCTATCAAAACATCACCGTTATCTGTGCAGGTGATACCGTGGAATACGTGGGAGAAATGCCCATACTCCGCCTTGCGCTAACGCTGGAAGAGGACGGTGTGCTCTATCATGTGGAGCAACACGTCATTTTGGCGCACAAAGGCGTCCTCACCCGCTCTTACTACCTTTTGACATTTGTGGCAAAAGCCGAAAATAAAGACGCGCACACAGCCGAGTGGCAAAAAATTGAGGAGGCGCTTGCCCACTCATGAACACGCCAATTTTGTATTTAGACCATAGCGCGACCACACCCGTTTGTCCCGAAGCAGTAGAGGCGATGATGCAGGTTTTGCGCGATGGGTATGGCAACCCTTCTTCTCGCCACACCCTTGGGCGTCAGGCAGCTGCTTTGGTGCAAAAAGCCACCGAGCAGATCATGGACGCATTGGGTGTAAAGCAAGGTGCGCTCATTTTCACATCAGGTGGTACAGAAGCCAACAACCTTGCCATATTAGGACGTGCAGAAGCCAAACCGCGACTGCAGGGTGGCACGATTTTGACCACCCAAGGTGAACACGCCTCGGTGGAGGCCCCCCTCGCTTATTTGCAACAAAAGGGATATTCCATCGCCTATCTGCCCACAAAAGAGGGTGTCCTTGATTTTTCTGTGGCAGAAAGTTTTGCAGCAAAAAAGATGCTCCTTGCCACCGCCATGACCGTCAACAACGAAACGGGGGCGGTGTATGATATCAAGGCGTTGTCTCAATATGTGCATCAGCATTTTCCCGATGCTTTGGTGCATACCGATGCCACACAAGGTTTTTTGAAAGTGGATTGCTCCCCGCAAAATACCAAGGTGGATATGCTCACACTCAGCGGTCACAAAATCGGTGCGCCAAAAGGGATTGGTGCGCTTTGGATTTCGCCTGATGTTATCAAAACCAGAGGACTACTTCCTCGCAATATTGGAGGCGATCAATGCCAAGACCTGCGAAGTGGTACAGAAAACGTGCCCGGTATTGTGGCACTTGGCGTGGCGTGTGAAGTGGGCAAAAAACAACAAAAAGAAAAAAACGAAAAAATGGCGCAGTTTAGATTATCTCTTTTAGAAGAGCTGCAAAACGACGCTCGTTTTCGTGCGGTCACCGTGCTGACTCCCAAGCACCCTGCCCCCCATATTTTGTCGCTTGCCATTCCCGGTCTGCCTGCTGAAACATTGCTCAATTTCCTATCGCAAAAGGGCATTTGTGTGTCGGCGGGATCGGCATGCGCCTCAAACCATCATCAAAGTAAGGCGTCTGCTGCCCTGCTTGCGTATGGTGTGCCCGAAAAAACTGCCCTTTCCACCATTCGGCTCAGTTTTGATGGCACGGAAACTCAGCAAGACAAAGAAAGATTTTTGTCTCTGCTCTCCGATGCTTTGACATTTCTTTACCGTAGACGCTAATTTTTGAAAGGAGCGAGCCATGCATCTCTATCCTGCTCACAGTGCCCTGCCCCAATTGGAACCGCATCAATTTTCCACTTGGGCGGTGATTGCCTGCGATCAGTTCACCTCTGAGCCTGCTTATTGGGAAAAGTGCGAAAAAGAGGT
>JAGBWH010000192.1 GCA_017629925.1 Clostridia bacterium | reverse complement strand
GTAGTTGCATGATATGAGAGATGTCCTCTCGATTGAGTTCTAAACAATTCACAAGTGCCACGGGGGCAAAATATTTGCTCTCCAGTTCATACGCAAGTTCGATGGCTTCTTCACTTGTGGGGCGAGCGGAATTGAGGATGATGACATAGGGCTTTTTGCGCTCGTTCATCTCTTTTGCCACTCGCTCTTCTGCTGCCACATAGGAAGCGCGGGGAATGTCGCCAAATGAACCGTCCGTTGTCACCAAAAATGCCACGTTACTATGCTCACAAATGACTTTATGCGTGCCAATCTCAGCCGCTTCTGCAAACGGCATAGGTGTCTCACTCCATATAGTGCGAACCATGCGAGGATTGCCTTCTTCTGTTTGGCCCAGCGCTTCTGGGACAATGTAACCCACGCAGTCAATGAGCCTTACGCGAAAGGAAGTTTTGTCCTCCAGCGTCACCTTCACCCCCTCGTCAGGGATGAATTTTGGCTCTGTGGTCATCACGGTGCGACCGGATGCGGCTTGTGGCATACTATCCAAGGTGCGCTCTTTGTCGTAAGGATCGCTGATATGCGGTAAAACGGCGTGCTCCAGAAAACGCCGAATAAAGGTTGACTTTCCCACTCGCACAGGCCCTACCACACCAATATACATATCTCCGCCTGAACGCTTGGCAATGTCACGATAAATGGATTGTTCTGTCATCTTCCAACCCCTTTCGGTTGATTTTTCATTTTACTATATGAAAAAACGGACAAATTTAGAACACCACCACTCACCCTTTTAGAAAAACCATGCTTTTCCTAATAAAAAAACTGAAAACTCTTGATTTTGCCCATTTTGTGCGGTATAATATGATTGTAAAATAATGCACGTAGTGCAAGAAAGAGGAATTTATCATGAAAATTGGATTGCAAGTATATTCTATTCGTGATGATGCCAATGCAGATTTTGCAGCGGCAATGAAAAAAGTCAAAGAATTTGGCTATGATGGCGTGGAACTCGCAGGCAGATATGGCTTGGAAGCCCCCGCTATGAGACAAATTTTGGATGATCTTGGCCTCGAAGCCATCTCCGCTCACGTTCAATTGGACGAAATGCTCAGCACCCCCGAAGACACCTTCAACTTCTATAAAACCGTTGGTTGCCGTTTTATGGCAATTCCGTGGATGGGCGAAGAAGGCAGACCCGGTGGCGTGAAATTTGAAGAAACGCTGGAAAACATCCGTCGTGCAGGTGCATTGGCAAAAGAATACGGCATCACCCTCCTTTATCACAACCATGATTTTGAATTCGTGATGCTCGATGGCAAACGTGGTCTGGATGTCATGTATGATAGCGTATCCGCTGACTTACTCCAAACAGAACTTGACACTTGCTGGGTAAATATTGGTGGCGAAAATCCCGCCGCTTACGTTGTAAAATACACAGGCAGAGCACCCGTCGTCCATCTCAAGGACTTCTTCAAACGTGAAGGTGCCACCGCTGATAATATGTATGAGCTCATTGGTGTGGCTAAGAAAGTAGAAGCAGCCCCCACTTTCGAGTTCCGTTGTGTAGGTCATGGTATGCAAGATATGCCCGCAATCCTCGGTGCCGCTGAAGAGGCAGGTGCTGAGTGGGTGATCGTTGAGCAAGACCGTCCCAGCCAAGGACTCACCCCCATGGAATGTGCTTACATTTCTCGTAAGTACCTCACTTCCGTTGGCTATTAACTTATACATATATCACATTCTGACTGGCGTGTTTTCTTTTGGGAGAACACGCCAAATCTATATCCAAGCGAGGTAATCTATGACGTATGTTTTGTCCGATATTCACGGACACCGCCAATATTTTTCCGAAATTCTCACCCAAATCGACCTCAAAGCAGAAGACACACTCTATATTTTAGGTGACGTCATTGACCGTGGTATATACGGTATTGCCATTCTAAAATGGATCATGGCGCAAAAAAATGTCAAAATGCTAAAAGGCAATCATGAGGTCATGATGCTGGCAGCATTGCGAGGAAAGCCCTACGATCCACAGGTTTACTATGGTGGCAGAGAGTGGGAGGTTTGGATGCGCAACAGCGGAGATGTCACGCTGGATGCATTTTCTCGCTGTGAGGTGCGCGAGCAAGAGCAGATTTTGCAATTTTTGCAATCTCTCCCTTTAGAATATGACGTAGAAGTGGGAGGGAAGCCCTACAAATTGGTTCACGCCGCCCCAAAGGACCTCTATGTCAACTATCGTGACTTTTATAGTGACGAGGATCATTTTGCCGTATGGGCAAGAATAGATATCACAGTTCCCCACAACTTGCCCTATACCTATATTTTTGGGCATACCCCCACCGCTCATTATACCAACGATTTCCCCATGTGGATTTTGCATAAAAGAGACCGCATCGGCATTGACTGCGGTGCCGCAATGGGAGACCGAGGCAGAGTGGCATGCCTGCGCCTTGATGATATGCAGGAATTTTACTCTTCATAAATAAAAAAAGAACAGACATTTTGCTGCTGTCCCCACCTTTGAATGTGTCTACATTTAGGTGTTACTTTGCAGTTGGTCTGTTCTTTTTATTTGGTGAAATAGATGTTTTGCTCGCTTAAAATATCTTGGAAAATGGATTATTGCGCCACCGTCAAAGCAATGAGCAAATCCATGTTATCTGGTTGCACTTTGGCTTCGGGGACGGCTTTGTTTCTGCCCCTGTACCCGCAGACGGTGCATTGATGGGTAATGATAAATCCTCTTTTGGCATCAGGGGTAGCCAAAATAGGCTTCATCAGCCCACCGCAATCCGATTGCCTGTCACCGGGCATAATATCAAGATGCCGCGAGTAAAGGCAAAATGGGCAATGGTTGCGCGAGGTCGTCAAAAGAGGCAACACCTCTTTTTGGCAATGACCGCAGATAAAGCCACTATCGTTTTTTGTAAATCGTTTGCTTTCCATTAAATGCGCGGCATTCCTTTCCATTTATTATATATTGTAGATGACGCAATTATTTTCCCACACAAAAATGTGAAAAAATCTCGTGCACGACCATCTCTGACACCTCTCTGCCGTCCAGTTCGCCCAAAGCGGCAAGTGCCAATTCGATATCGGAGCAAGCCACGTCCTGCGCAAGACCATCAGCAAATGCACGCCGAGAGGCATATAGATGTTCCAATGCTTTTGCAAGAGCAGCATCTTGACGGGCTGTGGAGACCATAGCGGTCTCTCCGGGTGTGATGGTTTCGTCCATGTAAAGGGCTTCAATGAGCGAGACGAGTGCGGAAATATCCCCCTC
>JAGBWH010000191.1 GCA_017629925.1 Clostridia bacterium | reverse complement strand
GGCTAGGCTTGGGCTAGGCTTGGGCTAGGCTTGGGCTAGGCTTGGGCTAGGCTTGGGCTAGGCTTCTCAGACGGTTCTCAGAGGCTTCTCAGACGGTTCTCAGACGGTTCTCAGACGGTTCTCAGACGGTTCGACGAGGGGGCGATGTGGGGGCGATGTGGGTGGTGGGAATGTGGTGATTTATTTAAGGACTTGACCAAACACTTCCTTTTCTGTATCAATTAACCTCGGAGGTAAATTAACTTCTGAGGCAATTCAAGGAGCGGATGCGGTGGAGGTCAGTTACAAAACCAATAAACTCAAAAAAGAGTGTACCAATGCGAGCGTTTGTGAAAGAACTCATGGCTCAGAGATGACTGTTCTCATCTTTCAGAGGATTGCAGAAATACAGGCATCGCCTACAGTAGAGTTTATGATCGAAAACCGCATTGGCAGATGCCATGCTTTGAAATTCAACCGAAAGGGTCAATATGCAGTTGACCTTGTTCATCCGTTCCGAATGGTCTTTGAAAAACAAGGCGAGGAAATACAAATCGCTCGTATCACTGAAATTACTGACTATCACTAAAAACGGAGTGAAGCCATGTTAAAAAGCCGCACATACATAGCCATTCCACCAGGAATGACAATCAAAGAAATGCTAGTTGAACGCGGCATGAATCAGAACGAATTTGCCGCAAGAATGGATTTGTCAGAAAAACATGTCAGCCGTCTTATCAATGGTGACGTTCAATTGACTCAAGATGTGGCATTACGTCTTGAGTATGTGCTTGGTGTTCCGGCCTCTTTTTGGAATAGGTTGGAAAGTAACTACAGAGAGACTTTGACAAAAGTCAAAGCTGAAAACGACATGGAGGCAGATGAAGCCATTGCACGAATGCTGCCTTATACAGAAATGGCATCTTTAGGATGGGTAAAAGCAACCAAACTTATTAAAGAGAAAGTACTTTTTTTAAGGCAATTCTGGGAAGTGTCAAAGCTCACGCTTCTAAGCAACGGCATGATAACGCATATCGCGTGTCGGCGACTTGCAATCACAGAAAAAGCAGATTTGGCATTGATGGCGTGGGCACAAAAAGCGAAACTTGATGCAAGAAAAATAAAGACATCGCCTATCAATATAGAACGTCTGATGACGCAGATCACAGTATTTAGAGAGATGACATCATGGTCCCCTGATAAATTCTCTCCAGAGCTGCAAAAAATTCTCTCCGAATGTGGTGTCGCTCTCGTTTTTGTACCCCATCTAAAAGGATCTTTTTTACAGGGGGCCGTTTTTGTTGATGGTGGAAAGATTGTACTTGGGATGACGGTTAGGGGTAATGACGGGGATAGATTTTGGTTTAGCTTTTTCCATGAACTTGCTCACATTATTCTTGGCCATTCAGGTCAGATGAACGGTGTGTCCAAAGAAGATGATGATGCAGCAGATCAATGGGCTGCGGATAAGCTTATTGCGCCAGCCAACTACAAATCTTTTATTAAAAAGGGTAAGTTCTCAAAAGACGCCATAATGAAATTTGCCCAATCGATAGGTATTGCACCTGGAATAGTTGTAGGTAGGCTTCAAAAAGAGAGTTTTGTAAGGTATGATGTTCTCAATGATTTGAAAACACATTACATAATATGCGACTAATATGTTTAAGCAAAAGCCCCATCAAACCGATGGGGCTTTTCTTTTCAAAACGGGATTTCGTCATCGAGCGGATAACCTTCGAAAGTGTCATCGCTCATGGGTGGCTGATAGCCGGTGGACGGTGCGCCATTGGTTGGTGCCTGGGCATTGACTTTCGATGTGGCGATGAACAGGACGGTGTTTGCGATGATCTTTGTGGTGGTGTGTTTGATGCCGTCTTTTTCGTAGCTGTCATAAGCTATCCGGCCTTCGACGTATGCGGGCGAGCCTTTGTGCAGGTATTTGGCGCAGTTGTCGGCGGTTTTGTCAAAGACGGTGATATTGTGCCAGTCGGTCTTTTTATTGTCGCCGTAGCCTGTATCGGTGGCCAGCGTGAATGTGCATACCGACTTGCCGGATTGTGTGGTTTTGCGCTCGGGATCGCGTCCCAAACGACCGATGAGCATGACTTTGTTGAGCATGGTTTAACCTCTCAGGTAATGTTCGATGGTTGCTTTTGCCTCAATCCATCCGTGACAGATGGCGGTGGCATAGCCATTATCGGCGAGTTGGGCGAGCATGGTTTGTTGTTTGTCAGATGGACGGCCACCATGGGCTTTTTTCATCTCGATGAATAGGCCCGCTGCACCTTGCCTCGGGAATGCCAGGAACAAATCTGGCACCCCGGCACGGACGCCTTCGGCCTTGAGTTTCGCTGCCACGATGATGTTTCGCTGGCCGCCGTTCGGGATCGCAAAAAGCAACGCTTCGGGAATGCCGAAGCCACGGCAGGCGAGTGCCCACCATTGCATGAGATTGACCTGTTCGGTGTGTTCGAGGGATTTCATAAGCACCTACTCCCAACACCATTTCGTTTCCTTAACCTCAGTCACCACCTCATGCTTTTTACGTTCCAGTTGTCTCACTGAACTGATGTCATACTCATAGATTTGACGAGATGCGACCTGCGCAAAATAGTTATTTGACGCAATATCCCCATGTTGTGCGAAGTATTCAGCGCTTCTGAAATCATCGAAATAGCGCGTTTTAGTCTCTCTACCACATTCGCCGTTCCCATCGCTTCGAGCATGAGAAATCTCGACAACCACTTTCCATAATTTTGTTGTGCTTTCCATTGTTATTTCTCCTCAATCCAGCTTGCGCCGCAAAGCTGTGTCTCGCCGTTTTCATTCCAACACCCAGTATCGTATTTGACCTCTTCGGTGCAGGGATAGATGTTGTCGTTTGTTTCGATACGCAAACACTCGCCATCCGGAGTCATGAAGATGCGGATGGTGAGTAAACAAAGTGTGCAAAGGTTCATTGCTGTGCATTCCCACCAAGTGCGATAATCCACTTCATAGCATCCAACGCCTTATCGATAGCAATGCCTAGTTTCTTTGGGTCTGGCATTTCCTGCGAGTTAGGTACATTGTCATCCCTTCGCCAAAGATTGTACTGCGTTAAAATTTCTATAGCTTCTTGGATACTCAATGGCATAACTCACGCTCCTATCCCGTCCGTTCCCGTCCAAAAGTCATACACCGACTGCTTGCGTGCTTTGATGTCGAGCGCAAAGCCATCACATACACGCGCAATGGCATCGTCACTTTTTTCGCTCGTCCACGGCAGCTCTTTGACGATGGTCTTGCCTTTCAGGGAATCAGCAAGCTGCTTGATCTCGCTGTCGAGCCGATCCAGATAGTCAATCGTGATCCCAGATTCACACTTTCGGCCCTCTTTCTCACTCAATCGCCGATTGATCCGCTCTTTGCTGACACTCGTATCCACACACAAAAAGATGGCCACTGCCGGTGGCTCAAGATTCACCTTCATGTCGGTGTGGTGGCTCAGATAAGTGCTGTAGTCCCGTTCGCTAAAATACCCTAACTTCCGCTGGACATTCGCAAAGCACACATCGCCATAATAGCTTCTGTCCAGGACCACAAAACCGCCTTTGTGCCTCACCTTGCCCTGCGCATACTTCTGCGCCCGATACCGCCGCGTGAGCAGGAACATCTGCATCTCAAATGCCCACCGGGCCGGGTCTCGGTAGTAGTCAGCCAAATAGGGGTTCGTTCCGTCCGCCGGTTCGGGCAGATATTCCCCATCAAGCGCCTTTGCCAGATGCAGCGCAAATGTCGATTTGCCTGCACCGATATTCCCCTCTACGATAATCACTCCGCTGTTCATGGCCACTCCTTATGCTTGGTTTCGGATGTGGCCAATTTACAGCGGAATTATGCGGCCAATTTAGAGCGGAATATACAACGGCTCATGAAAAAGTTTAATCTTAGATGTCCTATTCGCAAACCAAATCCATAT
>JAGBWH010000190.1 GCA_017629925.1 Clostridia bacterium | reverse complement strand
TAACACGCAATGAAATAAATCCCTTGCGGGATTTGTGAAATGCGCTTCGCGCTTGAAATGTGGCTTCGCCACATGAAATGCCCAAAGGGCATGACAGATTGTTTGAACAAATCATCGTAGGGGAGGATATCATCCTCCCGCAAAAAAAGAGCAAGAATAAAAGGATAAAACCTTCCATTCTTGCTCTGTCTTTTTATTGGTGCAGTAGGGGCGATTCACGAATCGCCCGAAAAACGGACAGTCGAGGACGCCTGTCCATACAAAATGCCCATCGGGCGCGATATGTCAACTTTGTTGACGCGATATGCCCTTCGGGCGCGATATGCCTTTCGGGCGCGATATGCCCTTCGGGCGCGATATGTTCTCGCAATGCTCGAACGTGAGATGAAATAAATCCCTTCTTAAAACATTCTATCATGCCCATGGGGCATTTCACAAATCCTGCAAAGGATTCATTTCATTCCTTATTCTCCGGCGGAGAACAAGTCCCCTGCTCTTCTGCTTTTTGCCGATAGTAGGCGGCTTTTGCTTGTTGGTGATATTGCAAACTGGCAAGGTAGTCTGCGCTTTGTTTCTCCTCTTCGGTGAGGTGGCGAATGGGGGTGGGAGAAGGGGTTGCCGCATCGGGCATAGCAACTGTGCGCACCGCCTGCATTTGGTCCTCTTCCACCAGCGCAAAGGCATCTGCGCTCATGGGGTGACTAAACCAAAATGTCACGCCTGCGACCAAAAGGAGTAGGCAAATGCCCAATGCCAAGTCAAAACCATCCAGCCCACTACCATCAAGCAGGGGCATAATGGTTCTTGCCCCAAGTGCCAATCCTTGCAAGAAAAAAGGAAGGATCCACAGCCACATGGGCGCATAGGGCTCTTCGTCATTTACATACATACCAAAACTGTAAATGATGGTAGACGTCATGAAAATCAGCGCCAAGAATGTGAGCGCATAAAACAGCAAATAGCCCCAAAAATCCGAGGTGGTCACATTGGTAAACGGCAAGAAAGTATGGGGGCGAAGCGCACCTCTTACCCCATAAAACGCACAATACAGTGCCAAAAGCACTCCGCTGACAATGACGCCGATGTGGGACATTTTCATCATGGATATTGCTAAACACCCCACCAGCAACGAGCCAAGCACCACCAACCCAACATGGGTTAAAAGGAGGGGGTTTGCACCATTTTCTACAAATTTACTCAAAACAAAGGCGATTTCGTCAATGATATTTGCCACAGCCAAAAAGGCACCCGCCAGCCCACAGCAAAGCGGTATGATATGGTTGTTTTTCATTTTCTATTCCTTTTTTAGTTGGTTGACTAAAACTAAATATTGTCTCAAAAGCCGCCACCCAAAATGGGATGGCGGCGTATTGAAAAAGATTATTTTGCGTGTTTTTTCTCAATGAGTTTTTGAATTTCAACTGCGGGAATGATAAACAATGCGCTGCCAAGTGCCACAGCAAGTTGTTGCCAGTTCAGAGCGACTGCGCCAAACATATCTCTCAGGCCGGGGATGACCATGATAATGGCAATCAGCACAGCGCCAATCACAAATGCAACATTCATCATGCGGTTGGCAAGCAAAGGACGGGAGAAGAGAGAATGTGACAAAGCTCTCATGTTATAGGCATGGAAGAGCTGAATAGCGGCAAGGGAGATAAACGCCATCGTCACGCCCACTTCGTGGTTTTCTGCACTCATCACATGGAAGCCGAGGAGATAGGTTGCCATGACAAGAATGGTTTGCATACAACCTTGCAGGATAATTCTCGTACCTACTTTGCCCGCAAACAAGCTACCGCCTGATTTACGAGGCTTTTGCTTCATCACGTCTTGTTCGGCTTGTTCCATACCCAATGCCAAAGCGGGCAGAGAGTCGGTAATCAAGTTCACCCACAAAATCATGACGGGTGTCAAAAACGATTCGCCCAAGAACACACTTACAATAAAGAGACACAGCACCTCTGCAATATTGGCGGAAAGCAAGAATTGCAGGGCTTTTTGAATATTGGCATAAATCTTTCTGCCCTCTTCTACCGCACCAACGATGGTGGCAAAGTTATCGTCTGCCAAAACCATGTCAGCAGCACCTTTGGATACGTCTGTGCCTGTGATGCCCATGCCGATACCAATATCAGCGGCTTTGATGGAGGGCGCGTCGTTGACGCCGTCACCTGTCATGGCAACGATTTTATCTTGCACGCGGTAAGCACGAACGATACGGACTTTATTTTCAGGGCTCTCACGAGCAAACACGCTATATTCCGCAATGCAAGCGGTGAGTTCTTCATCAGAAAGACGGTCGATTTCCGCACCTGTCATCACCTTTTCGCCTTCGCGGAGAATACCAATCTCGCTTGCAATCGCAGCGGCGGTGTCTTTGTGGTCGCCTGTAATCATGAGAGGTCTCATGCCTGCCTCACGGCAAACTGCCACCGCATCTTTCACTTCAGGACGAGGCGGGTCGATCATGCCCACAAGGCCGACGAACACAAGTTCTTCTTCCCAATGGTCTTTATTTTTAGGAATATCGTAGCGAACAGCAGCCGCCAACACACGAAGGGCTTGCTCTGCCATGCCACGGTTAGCCGCCAGAATATCGTTGCGGTCAGCGTCGGTCAAAGGACGAACGCCCTCTGCTGTCATGATTTGGGTGCAACGCTCAAGGAGCATATCGGGCGCGCCCTTTACATACAGCACATCTTGACCGTCGGTGGTGCAAAGCACGCTCATGCACTTACGAACGCTATCAAAAGGCAGTTCATTTGTGCGGGGGAAGTTGGCTCTCAGTTCGTCATACCGATCCCCTGCATCTTTATAGTATTGCACCAAAGCGGTTTCGGTGGGATCGCCATAGAGTTTATGGCCACTTTCGGCATCCCCTTCTACCGTATCGTTGCAAAGTGCGAGGGTGCGGCGGAGGAGCATGGTGTCATCCGTTTCAAGGCCGGTTTTGTCGGTAAAGCTTTGCCCCATGGTGTAAAGGCCTTTAACGGTCATGCGGTTGAGCGTCAAGGTGCCGGTTTTATCGGAGCAAATGATTTCACAGCAACCGAGTGTTTCCACAGAGGGCAGGTTGCGAATGATGGCATTTCTGGCAGACATTCTTTGCACGCCCAGTGCCAAAACGATGGTCACGGTTGCGGGCAAGCCTTCGGGAATGGCAGCCACCGCGATCGCAACGGCGGTCATGAAGGCTTCGATGAGCACTTCTACGGAGAATGTTCCGCCTACCACAGCGCGAATGACGTTGACAGCAAAAATCACAACGGCAATGCCAAGCACCAAAATGCTGAGCATTTTTGCGGTTTTTGCCAATTGGTTTTGAAGAGGAGAGGTTTCTGCATCTTCGGAGGTGAGCATTTCTGCAATTTTACCCATTTCGGTTTGCATACCAATCGCCACAACCACGCCTTTACCTCTACCATAGGTCACAGCACCACCGCTGTATGCCATGTTATGGCGGTCACCCAAGGGCGCATCTTCGGCTACCAGTTCGCCCGCTTCTTTTTCAGAGGGAACAGACTCACCCGTCAGCGCCGCTTCTTCAATTTTAAGCGAAGCACTTTCCAGTAGTCTCAGGTCTGCGGGAACGGTATCGCCTGCTTCGAGGAGAACAATATCGCCCACCACCAATTCTTCACCGGGAATGCGAAGGGGCACACCGTCTCTAATCACTTTTGCATAGGGACGGTTCATACTTTTGAGTGCATCCATGGCGGCTTCGGCTTTGTTGCTTTGCACCAAGCCAATCACAGCATTGATGATGACAATCAGCAAAATAATGCCGGCATCAATCAATTCTTCATATACGCCTTCTGCGAGAGAAATCACCGCAGACACGGCAGCTGCCACCAAAAGCACGATAATCATCATGTCTTTGAATTGCTCTAAAAACTTTACGATAAGGGATTTACGTTTAGGTTCTTTTAGCGCATTTTTGCCATTTTTCGCCAGTCTTTGGGCAGCTTCTGCAGTGGAAAGCCCCTCTGGAGTAGACTGAACGTTTTGCAGCGCTTCATCAAAGGTTTGTGCATGAAATGCTTTCATTTGTTTCTCCTAACTTTTTTATAGATTATGTATATATCAGCGTAATTATATCCGTCATAGCATCCCGTCGGGCAACCATCCAAACATATCTAAAATGTTTTTGATACCCAACAAAATGAGAATACAGCCGCCGACAATTTCTGCGGCTTTTTTGCGCCTTGCCCCAAACACATGGCCAACTTGCACCCCTACAAAAGAGAATGCGAAGGTGGTGCATCCAATTGCCAATATGGCAGGCACGACTTGCCCCCAGCCATCAAATTCGGTCACAAAGGTGATCCCCACGCCAAAGGCATCAATGCTGGTGGCAATCGCCATCACGAGCATGGTGAGGGGAGCAAGAGAACGATCCTCTATCGAGCAAGCGACGTCTTCCTCTTTTTCTAAGGCTTCTTTGATCATATTTCCACCAATCAGCACCAGCAAAGCGAAAGAAATCCATGGCATACCCTTTTCGGCAAATCCCTTAAATACGGTGCCAAGCAGATATCCAAAGAACGGCATAATCGCCTGAAATCCGCCAAACCAAAGCCCCACGACAGCACTTCGCGCCGGCGTGACTTTGTCCATACAAAGGCCTTTTGAAATTGCCACGGCAAAAGCGTCCATTGACACTCCAACCGCAAATAGCAATATCACAACAATATCCATTTTTTCTCCTCAATCGTGTGAAGTGGAGTATGTTTGCAATGTTTTAGATAAAAAAGAGACTCAAACACAGAACTACCTGTGCATGAGTCTCATTTATTAAGACAAGCCAGGCATAAATGCCAGGATGTTGACTTGCCACGCACAGCGTAAATTACTCCCTCACGGACAAATCCATATTAGCACATTCTTTTTCATTTGTCAAGATTTTTATGTTATCTTTATACTAAAATGTATTTTATATACATTTTATAGGGTACAAAGACAACTTTTCTTTCATATACTAACCGTAAAAGAACGAAAAGACGAAAACAAAAAACAGAACAGAAACGGAGACACAGAATGCCCCATGCCCTGGTGATTTACGGAGATACAAGGCAATGGTACGCCGCAAAAGCCCTCAAGCAAGCAGGCTGGCAGGTTGACCTTTGCCACCTCGGAGAGAAAAACGCCCCCATCAATGATAGGGAGGGCATCTCTCTTTATCCTTGCCTTTCTGCTTGCCCGGATGCCCCCTTTTTGCTTTTACCCATTCCCATGACAAAAGACGGCATCACCATCGTGGGTGGTGGCGAGGTGGCAGAGGTGGAGGCGAGACTGCACAGACATAAAAACGTGATTTGCGGCAACCCCACATCCCATTTTCAAGAGGCCGCCCAAGCGCATCAATGCGAGATGTGGGATTTGCTGGAAAAAGAAGAGTATGTAGCAGAAAACGCCATACTCACCGCCGAGGGCGCATTAGGTATGCTCCTCACAGAAACGGGGCAATCTCCCCGCCGTCTCCACGTCGGCATTTTCGGTTATGGTCGAATCGCACAGGCGTTGTCAAAACGGCTGGTGATGCTCGGCGCGAAGGTGACTGTCTTTGCCAGACGAGAGAGTGCCCAAAACCAAGCCAAAGCCGACGGCGTGTTTGATGCGCTCCCCTTCCCGCCCCCATGCAATGCTTTACAAAACATAAACGTACTATATAACACAGTCCCAGCCCCTATTTCTTATGCGCAAAATTTGGCATATATGCCAGAGGACGGCATCATCATTGAGCTGGCATCGGGCAAAAACATTCTTTTGCCCCCTCATGCCCCCCAGCGTCTTTTGCTTGGTGGCGGGTTGCCGGGCAAATATATGTATCAAAGTGCAGGACAGCTCATTGCCGAGTACGTCCTTGAGTTGGCAAAAAAATAACGGCAAATGCCGTTTATTTGCACCAAATGATGCTATTTTTCATGATACCCCTCCCCGATATTTCAAAAAACGGAACAAACAAAACGAGGAAGAACGATGATTGGTTATGCTTTTTGTGGCTCATTTTGCACTCATGCCACATCCCTTTCCATCCTTTCAGAGTTAAGAGAGAAAGGATATGACATACAGCCGATTGTGAGTGAATGTGTGTATTCCACAAACACCCGATTTGGCACCTCCGCCCACCTTATCGAGCAAATTTGCACCATTTGCTCGCGCCCTGTCATCCACACGATTGCCATGGCAGAGCCACTTGGCCCTGCCTCACCCCTTGACGCCTTGGTCATTGCCCCCTGCACGGGCAACACCCTCGCCAAAATTGCCTGTGGCATCACCGACACCGCCGTGACCATGGCGTCAAAAGCGCACCTACGATGCGACCGCCCCTTGCTTGTCGCCTTGGCGTCAAACGATGCCCTATCCGCCAACTGAGCGAACATCTCCACTTTCCTGCAAAGAAAACAGGTCTTTTTTGTCCCTATGCGCCAAGACGATCCCCGCCAAAAACCGCATTCCCTTGTCGCAGATTTTTCCCTTGTGCCCGACTGCCTCGCCCACGCCCTCAAAGGCGAGCAAAACCGCCCGCTGTTTTTGGCATAAGGGTAGCGCGTTCTCCGAGGGAGAACACGCAATGATATAAATCCCTTGCGGGATTTGTGATATACGCTATCGCGTATGATATATCTTCGATGTGATATGCCCTTCGGG
>JAGBWH010000189.1 GCA_017629925.1 Clostridia bacterium | reverse complement strand
GGTCAAATACAAATATGGGCTAAGCCCAAACCCTTATACAGCAAAAGAGAGAATAAATCGGTTTACTATCGAAATGTCCTCTCTTTGTGTTAGGCGATATATTCACTTTCGTGAAATGCTTGCACGAAAGATGAACGCGATATACTCGCTTTGCTCGTGCGATATGTCGTCGCTTTCGCTCCGACGCGATATGATATAAATCCCTTTGCGCCCCGCAGGGCATATCGCTTGTCTGAGACAAATATCGCTCCCGAAGGGAATATCGCAAATCCCAGGGGGATTTATATCGCTGCGTGTTCTCCCTCAAGGATAACACGCAAATAGAAGGGGTTTTGCTCTATATCTTAAAATCTGGTTAAAGCATACCCCATTATATCCATCAAAAAAGGTGCATTTTGTTTTTGATAATCCCACAAAAATTTCAGCACATACCCTTGACAAACTATGCTTTTTGTGATAAGATAAATCATGCGATGAAGAGAATGAGTGGCTCTATGATGCCGTGAAGAGAGCAGACGGTTGGTGCAAGTCTGACGGCGGGGAGTGACGGGTGGTCTCGGAGCAGCGAAAAGAACGGGGAAACCTCAGTAGACTTCGCACAAACCAACAAGGCATACAAATCTAATTTGTTTGTATGTGAAGCAGGTGGTACCGCGTATTTTACGCCCTGCGGCAAAATTGCCGCAGGGCTTTTTTGTTAGAAATTCAATAAGATTGAGATAAGCGACGAAGTCGCAAAAGAAAGGACACGCCATGAGAGAACAACTCCCAAAAACCTATGCGCCGGGTGAGTTTGAAGAACGGATTTACAGCACCTGGTGTCAAAAAGGCTATTTTGCCCCCGAAGAAGACAGCAAAAAGCCACCCTATACCATCGTGATTCCCCCTCCCAACATCACAGGTCAACTGCACATGGGCCACGCGCTTGACAATACCCTGCAGGATATTCTCATCCGCTATAAGAGAATGTGCGGTTTTAATGCCCTGTGGCTCCCCGGCACCGACCATGCCTCGATTGCCACCGAAGCCAAAATCGTTGAAGCCATGAAAAAAGAAGGGCTGACCAAAGAGTCGCTCGGCAGAGAAGGATTTTTGGTGCGCGCTTGGGATTGGAAAAAGCAATATGGCTCTCGCATCATTTCTCAGCTCAAAAAGATGGGTTCTTCCTGCGACTGGTCAAGAGAACGTTTCACACTCGACGAGGGATGCTCCGAGGCGGTCAAAGAAGTATTTGTTACCCTATATAATAAAGGGCTCATTTACCGCGGGGAAAGAATTATCAACTGGTGTCCGCATTGCCTAACCTCCATCTCTGATGCAGAGGTAGAATACGAAGACCAAGCCGGTCACTTCTGGCACATTCGTTATCCCTTCACCGACGGTAGCGGATATCTCCAACTCGCCACAACTCGTCCCGAAACGCTTCTGGGCGATACCGCCGTGGCTGTCAACCCCAATGACGAACGCTATGCACACGCCATTGGCAAAACCCTCACCCTGCCCCTTGTTGGCAGAGAAATTCCCGTGGTGGCAGATGATTATGTAGAAATGGATTTTGGCACAGGCGTGGTGAAAATCACCCCTGCCCACGATCCCAATGACTTTGAAGTGGGACGCCGTCACGACCTTCCCATCATCAACGT
>JAGBWH010000188.1 GCA_017629925.1 Clostridia bacterium | reverse complement strand
TGAGTACCACCGCAAAGTTCGGTGGAGAAGTCTCCCATTTTCACCATGCGAACAGAGGCACCGTATTTTTCGCCAAACAATGCCATCGCACCTGCTTCTTGCGCGTGTGCCATATCGGTGACAACCGTTTCCACCGCATTGGCTTGCATAATTTCAAGGTTGACCAATTCTTCCACTTTTGCAAGTTCGGCTTTGGTCATGGGCGCATAGTGAGAGAAGTCAAAACGCACACGATCGGCGTCAACGTAAGAGCCTGCCTGCGTGACGTGAGAGCCAAGCACACGGCGGAGTGCCGCTTGAAGCAGATGGCAAGCAGAGTGATTGCGACGAATGGCGGCGCGACGGCAAGTGTCAAGAGACATCGAAACCGTATCTCCCACCTTCAAACTGCCATCTTGCAAGGATGCCATATGCACATAAATGCCATCTGTCTTTTTGGTGTCTTGGATCGCAAACGTCGCACCTGTTTGGCTTTCGCCATGACCTTCGTCACCGACCTGACCACCGCCTTCACCGTAAAATACGGTGGTGTCCAGCACCATAGAAAATTCGCCCTCTGTGACCTCTTCCACAGGTTGACCTTCGCAGAAGAGTGCAAGCACACGAGCGGTGCAAACGTCTTGTGTGTAGCCCACAAATTCGGTTTCGGGCAAGCCTTCCAGCACGCTCTTTGAACTATCGCTCCAACCGCTGATATTGCCGCGTGCCGCACGAGCGCGGGTGCGTTGCTCCATCATGAGTTCGTTGAAAGCCTCCTCGTGCGCGGTGAGTCCTTTTTCTTCAATCAGTTCTCTTGTTAGGTCAAAGGGGAAGCCGTAGGTATCATACAGTTTGAAAACGTCAGCACCGGGCACGATGGTCTCACCCTTCGCCATCACGTCATCCAATATGCCTTGGAGAATGTGAAGTCCGGCATCAATGGTGGTATCAAAGCGATTTTCTTCCATTTCAAGCACACGGCGAATATAGGTTTCTTTTTCGGAGAGTTCAGGATAAGCACCGCAGTTGTTGGCAATGGCAACGGTGAGTAGCTCGCCAAGGAAGGGGTGATTGATGCCGAGCAGTTTGCCATGACGGCAAGCACGGCGAATGATACGGCGAAGCACATAGCCTCTGCCTTCGTTGGAAGGCACAACACCGTCGCAAATCATAAACATCGCACTCTTGATATGGTCGGTGCAAACGCGGATAGAGATATCCTCGGTGGGGTTTTCGCCATAGGTTTTTCCTGCAATGGTGCATACAGTATCGAGGATATTGCGGTTGGTATCCACCTCAAACATATTGTCGACACTTTGGAGCACACACGCGAGACGTTCAAGCCCCATGCCGGTATCAATGTTCTTTTGGGCAAGTTCGGTGTAGTTGCCCTTGCCGTCATTGTTGAATTGGGAAAATACATTGTTCCAAATTTCCATATAGCGGTCGCAATCGCAACCGGGCTTGCAATCGGGCGAACCACAACCGTATTTAATGCCACGGTCAAAGTAGATCTCGGAGCAAGGTCCGCAAGGGCCTGTGCCGTGTTCCCAGAAGTTGTCGGCTTTGCCCAAGCGCACGATATGCTCTTCAGGCACGCCTACCACATCACGCCACAGCGCATAGGCTTCTTCGTCATTTTCATAAATGGAGGGCCAAAGCAGGTCGGCGGGAATATCCATCCAATCTTTGGAGGTCAAAAATTCCCAAGACCATTGTATAGCTTCGGTTTTGAAATAATCACCAAAGGAAAAGTTACCCAGCATTTCAAAGAAAGTGCCGTGACGTGCGGTGTGTCCCACTCTGTCCAGGTCAGGTGTACGAATACACTTTTGGCAGGTCGTCACACGACGACGAGGGGGCACCTCTTCCCCTGTAAAATATTTTTTCATGGGCGCCATGCCCGAATTGATGAGAAGCAAAGACTTGTCCCCATGAGGGATCAGGGGGAAACTGGGCAAACGCAAATGCCCCTTGCTTTCAAAGAAAGACAAATATTTCTCACGCACTTCGTTGAGAGACATCCATTGCATAGAACATACCTCCTCGGCCACAAAAGCCGATTATTTAACATTATCATTATCTTAGTTATTATACCACTTTTTGCCGTTTTGTCAATAGTCCGAAAACGGTTTTCGCTCCATCGCAAATGGCAAAGCGAAAGTGGCTATTTTTCTCATGGCCAATATGCCTTCATCTAAAAAGACATAAAAGGAAGAAAAACTGCCGTCTTGAGGAAAACGCCCTCACTCTTTCTTTGGTTTGGCAGGGGTTTTTGGTTTTTTTGCGGTTTTTGGTTTGGAAGTGGCGGTAGATTTTTTAGGTTTTGGATCTTCCTCTGTGTGAAAATCAAATTCCAGCTTGCCATCTACCAATTTTAGCCACGCGGAAAATCTGCGTCCTGCACGGGAGACAAACCCTTCCAGACGGTAACTTTCGCCATGCGCCAAAATATATTGCACCTCTTTGGCGGAGAGACCTCTGCCACACAAAACGAACGGCATACGGAAATCGCACCCCTCGGTATATCCCATGCATCCATAGGCACTTTTTCCGCAAATGACGTTTTTCCCACATTTCGGGCATACGCCCATCACCTCGCCCAACTTGCCGTGGTCGGCCTTGGGTGGGGGTGGCAGGTCGGGTGTTTGGATGAAAATTTGGGTGATTTCGCTTTGCGCCAACGCCACGCTTTCCTGCACCGTCATGTTTCCTCTAAACACACGTTTGAGCGCTTGCCCCATTTGAGAGGTCTTGTATTTATCCATGGTGATATGCAGTCGCACCAAAGATTCAATGAGGAAAATGCCATCGGGCAAAATGGAGTAAACGTCTTTTTTGAGTTCGATATAGCGACTCTTACGGGCGTTGTCGATAATGCCTGTTCGGGTGGCTTCTGTGCCAAGTTCAAGGCCTTCAAACATCGCACGATAGTCCTCGTCGTCCGCTTCTCCCTCTCCTCCTTCAAAACCTTCTTCGCTCGCTTTGGCTTTTTCTTCGCGGAAGGGGTTTTTTAGGTAATTATTGAGGGTTTCAATGGTGTAATGTCGCGGAGGGGTGGTTTCCTTTTCTTCGGGCAGAAAGGCAATCTCTACCCTGTCCCCTATCTCCAGACGAGGCAAAACTTTATCTTTTCGATTGTAGTCATCATATTTGGTCCAGCCCGGCTCAAGCAAAATAGTGCCTTTGAGCACGAAGGTTTCAAGGTCCCCCACAGCGACTGTAAGCTCGCTCTTTTCTGCCACGCATGGCTCACTGCAAAACACCGCCACAAAACGACGAAACACGGTGGAATACACCTGCGCTTCTTTGGGAGACAATGCATCCTTTTGGGGAATTTTATAGGTGGGGGTAAGTGCGGAGTGAGACTCGATTTTGCTATCGTCAAAAATGTATTTACTGTCTTTGAAGCGCACAGGATAGCCCAATTTGGCAACGCCTGCCAAAATGGCGCGAATTTTATCTTTTTCGGCGGTGGCAAGGTATTCGGAGTTGGTACGAGGATAGGTGAGATACCCTTTTTCATACAACCCTTGCACGATTTCCAAACTGTCTTTCATAGACATTTTGTATTTTTTACCCAGCACATTTTGCAGGGTTGACAAAGAGTAAAGCTTGCCGGGGGCGACGCTGTCTTGCTTGCTCTTTTTGTCTGTCACCACCGCCCCTGCCGCATTGTAGGCATCGCATAGTGCCTGCGCCTCGGCGCGCTCGGCTTTGGGGAATTTTTGTTTGGAGAGAAGGTCGACCTCTTCGCCGTTTGTTTTGGCTTTGCTATGGATAGCGTAATAGACTTCGGGGCGGAAGTGGGCGATTTCCATGTCTCTGTCATAAATCGCCTTCACAATCGGCACAATCACGCGCCCCACACGGAGTAGCCTGCCTGTTTGCAGGGTGGCGTATCGGGTTAAGTTCACGCCATAGAGCCAGTCAATAAATGTTCTGGCATACCCTTCATCTGCCAAGTGACGATACTCGTCTTCGCTTGCCATAGAGGAGAGCGCCGCCGCCACCGTTTGAGGGGTTTGGTCAGGTAGCCACAAGCGCATACATGGTTTTTTCGTTTTGAGTGCTTTTTCAATGCAGGTGCGCACGATAATCTCGCCTTCGCGGTCGGCGTCTCCTGCATTGATGATGGCATCCACATCGGGACGGTTGCAAAGAGAGGAAATGATGCGAAATTGTTTTTCCACACCTCTGTCTGTTTTTCCGTCCTCACCTTTTCGCAATTCATATCGAAAACTTGTGGGAAAGCAAGGGAGATTATCCATCGTCCATTTGCGAGAGACCGTGTCGCTGTCTCCCCCTTCGCTATACGCCTCTATATCCACCAGAGAAAACAGATGCCCGAATGCCCAAGTAATGAGATACCCTTGCCCTTCCAAATATCCGTCTCTGCGAGTCATTTGCCCAATGCCTGCCGCAATGTTGCGCGCAAGGCTGGGTTTTTCCGCTATAATCAGTTTCAATTTTATTCCTTTCCATCAGGGCTGACTGTGTGGTTCAGTTCAATCAGCACCAGTTCCGTGGGGCAAAAAATTCTTGGCACCACTACATTATTATATATACCACGGCTCACCACCAGCCGTCCGTCAAACACACCTGCACAGTGAGGGGGAAATAGCCCCTGCCCCGGCACGTATACGCCCTGTTTACCTATCGCCCATTGCCCACCATGATTATGACCGGATAAAATGAGGGGAATGTTCAGTTCTTTGAGATGTCGGCGGTAGTATTCGGGGTGGTGGCATATCAAGATTTTATAGCCCTCCTCTGCCGCAAATTGCTTGGCAAACGCCATATTGGGAACGGTGTCCTCTTCGTAATAGGCAGAGCCCAGCCCACCAATGCGCACATCGCCAAACGAAACGGCTCGGTCGGTCACCTCCGTGATGTGATACATCGAAAGCAACGCATCCACTTCGGGGCACGAGGTTTTGTCGTGGTTGCCTCGGCTATAAAAGGTAGGGGCTGTTTTTTCGCAAAGAGCAAGTACCGCCTCCACATTTGAAAAAGCAAAATATTTATGTCTGGGCGGGGCTTCGTATACATCTCCGGAAATGCAGATCACATCCGGCTTTGCCTGCTCAAAAAGCGCGTCAGGATTGCCAACTTTCCCGTTGTGCAAATCGGTCAAAAGCGCTATCCGCAAAGGCGAGACGGGGGCGTCAATATGATACGTGGTCAAGCGCGGATACTGCATTCTCATAGACTTCCCCTCCCTTTGCATTTTAGCCATTTCAATATAGTATATCACAGATTATCGTTTCTGTAAAGGAATTTTTCACAGAAAAAGCAGTCGTCTCCAAAATCGAAGTACGACTGCTTTTCGCTCTTTATATAATAATATGGAAGATAATGCGCTTTATGTGCTTATTCTTCTTTGTTCTGATCGTTTGTTTTCACCGAGCTGAGCATCACGTTCACGAGAATACCTAAAATCAATGCGCAGGCAATAGCGGTAACGGTTACCTTGCCGAAGGTGAGGGAGAGTCCGCCGATACCGGTGACCAGAATGGTGGATGCAACAAACAGGTTTTTGTTTTCGCCGAGGTCAACCTCTTTGAGCATCTTAAGACCAGACACAGCAATGAAGCCATACAGAGCCACGCAAGCGCCACCCATTACGCAAGAGGGGATGGAGTTGACAAGGGCTACGAAGGGAGAAAGCAAAGACACCAGCACAGCGCCTGCTGCCGCAAACAGAATGGTCACGACAGAAGCGTTGCCGGAGATTGCCACACAAGCGACGCTTTCACCATAGGTGGTGTTGGGGCAACCGCCAAAGAGTGCGCCTGCCATAGAGCCTACGCCGTCGCCCAGCAGAGTGCGGGACAGACCGGGATCTTCGAGCAGGTCTTTTTCGATGATGGAAGAAATGTTTTTGTGGTCAGCCACGTGTTCGGCAAATACCACGAATGCCACGGGCATATACGCCACAAGTACGGTGCCTATATAGCTCCATGAGAGTTCGTCAAATGCACCGAATGCGGTGAGGAAGGTAAAGCTAGGAATAGAGAAGAAGGAAGAGAGTTTCACGCCGTCGGCGGTGAGGGCTTTGAAAGACTCATAGGAGACAATCTTCAAGGCATCTACATCTGCCGCATTACCAATTAAGGTCAGCAGGTTTGCCACCAGATAGCCGGCACCGATGCCTACGATGAAGGGGATGAGTCTCAAGGTCTTTTTGCCAAAAGTGGAGCACAGAATGGTGACAAACAAGGTCACAAGACCGCACAATACACACGCAAGGGGAGATGCGATCGGCTCACCGAGAAGGGTGGTCACGTTTCCTTTTTGGAGATCGCCTACGGCGTTGCCCGCAAGAGACAGACCAATGATCGCAACGGTCGGACCGATGACAACTGCAGGCATGAGTTTATTGAGCCAGTTGACGCCCACCACTTTAACAAGCAGTGCGATAACGACATACACAAGGCCAGCAAAAAGAGCCCCAAAAATCAAACCGAGGTATCCAAGTGCTGCGGTGGTGGCGCCTGTGAATGCAGCGCACATCGAACCGATGAAAGCGAAGGATGAACCAAGGAAGACAGGGCTCTTGAATTTTGTGAAGAGAAGATAAACAAAAGTTCCGATACCAGCACCGAACAATGCAGCCGCAGGTGACATCGCCATATCACCAGAAAGACCGACCTTGCCGTTGATGATCATCGGAACCACTAAGGTTGCTGCCATAATTGCAAGCAATTGTTGCAAGGCAAACAAAATTGTTTTGGGAACGCTGGGTTTTTCATGGACTTGATAGATGAGTTTCATGATAATTTCTCCTTACATTCTTTTTTTGTTTTCCTTCTTGCGATTATAACACAGGTTATTGCATTTGTAAAGAGGAAAATCAAAAAAATATGATTTTTTCTAAAATTGACTTTTCGCTTGACCGAAACAGGGCAAATTTGGAAGGCTGAATTGTGGAAGTTTTGGTGTGCTTGGTCATGTTTTTCTTTATGATCGGTTCTTGTCATAAAGAAAAATGCTATGAGAAAATTTCCTCATAGCATTTTTGCGACAAAAACATAAGAGCGCAGGGCTCTGCCATTTATGATGCCGAGTCGGCATTTGTCACTTCGGTAAGGCTGGCATTTGCAGCTTCCGCTTCCCCTAATGTGACAAAATTGCAGTAGGTCAGCGATGTGCGATAGATGCTGAAAAATTCGGTGAAATCGTTATCTGCAAAAGTCAGGTTTTCAACGCAAACGCCGAAAAGTGCAAGCATTTTCTTTTGGGAAATAAAGGTATTGCCGATAATTTGAATATCCGAATGGATATAGCTGGTATATCGCTTGCCGGCATCGTCGTGGTCGGCGCTGAGTTGAATCACGCCTGCGGCAGAGGCACCGCAATTTTCAAAAGTATTGTTTTGAATGAGAATATGTCTTGCAGGAGACATTTCATACCAATAATCCAAGTCGGGCGCAATCAAAATGGCAGCCAATGCGGTGTTTTTGAAGTGGCAGTTTTCCACGATGACATTGTCCGTTTGGAGCAAAAATCCTCTGGCACGATTGTTTTCTGCTGTGGTGTCCCGAATGATTACGGAAGGGTGCATGGAGGCGTTGGAAATCACCGTTCCCGCTTTGACACCCTCAGGCATTTTGTCAAAGGTATATACATTTCTGTTGGTGGATTTAATGGTTGCCGTGCCAAGAGAAGCAAAGGTCTCTGCATCGAAAAATTCAATCACATCCCCTGCCTTGCCCCAGCTGGAACTAAAAGAGAAACGAGGTGCGCTCACCGTAGCGGAATTGCCACTCACACTATCTACTTTGTAAGCCATGCCGTGTACGTTCACACAGTCGTCGCCGGGCTTTTCAAAGTGGCAATTTTCCACCATCAAGGTTCCGCTCATATCCGAAATGTGCAGAATATCTGCGTTTGTGCTCATCAGCGTGTTGCTGTTTTCGGGCTGTACGGTCACGTCTTTGAGCGTCACGTTTCCGCAGCGTCCCGTCACCAGCATACCGCCGTTGAGAGAGTTGCGAATGGTAAGGGTATCAAAGGTAACGTTGGTGGTATGGCTGAGTTCAAATACATAGTTACTGCTCGTGCTCATTCTCAGGCAAGCGTAAGAGCCAACGGACAAATTCCGCAGACCATTGGCATTAAGTCCCGACACGCGCAAAGTGTTCTCCGACAGTTTCTCTACGGGGAAATTTGTCGCCGCATATTGCTCAAATATTTTGGTAATCACGCCCGACTTGTCAAAGGAGTTCACGATCGTCACGTATTCTTCTCCCGTGATCGTGGCGCCGTCGCTGATTTCCAGCGTCAGCGTCCCCCCGTCTTTTGCAATGATTTTTCCCGAAAGAGAGGTGGGAATATCATATTTGAAAATCAGACCAAGAAAGGAAATGCCGTCACATTCATTTACCGCAAAAAAGGCGGAAGATGCCGTGTAAGGGCGCAGTTCTTTGGGAATATCGGGGTCGTTTGAAATCTCTTGCTTGGCTTTGGTATTGGTGACGCCCGTGCGAATGAGGGTGGCGTAGTCACCCACGATTTGTATATTCCGTTTTGCTGTTAGATACAAGGGCAGACCTATCTCATACTCTCCTCGGGGAAAATAGAGAATCGTTCCTTCTTTGGCGAAATTAAGCTGTTCTCCCAAAATCAGAGCGTTTTCATTTCCAAACCCTTTGCCCGCTTTTACGCCCAATTGTTTTACCACATCGATGGCGCCTTCAGGCATGGGAATACTTGGCAGAACAGGGGGTGGTGGCGTGGTGTTCTGCGAAGTGCTGCTTGAGGTAGTGCTGCTTGAGGTGGTACTGCTTGAAGTAGTACTACTTGAGGTGGTGCTACCCGTGGGCGGAAGAGTGGTGTTGCTCGGCGTGGTAGATGCTTCGGTATTCGCCGCGATTCCGCATCCCGTCAGTAGCATACACAAACTCATCAAAAGACAAAGTTTTTTCATTTTCGGTACCTCTTATCTCAAATTTCAAACTATGCAAAATTCATTTTTTATCGGATTTTGCCTGCAACCTTTGGGGTTTTCTATTTTGCCACGGTGCAGATCCGTCAGCAGGGCAATAGAGAGAGGGGCGGTGGGCGCATCAATATAAGAGGTCAACTGTTTGCGTCTCATTTCGCTCTCCTCGCGCTTTTTGTGTAGTATACCACATTCTGCGGCGTCTGTCAAATGATATTTTGCGCGTGCGGCGCAACTCTTTTTCATTTATGCCATCTCCATTCTCAATAAAAAGGAGTTCTACCTTATATAATATAATGAAAAAAGTCCTATGTTTTCTGATTTTTACCACCGCAAAAAATCGAAAAAATTTTTATTTTTTTTGAAAAAACCTATTGACAAATAAAAAGCAATCCGTTATAATAGTCTCGTAAATGAGAAATATTCTCATTAAGGAGTGTTA
>JAGBWH010000187.1 GCA_017629925.1 Clostridia bacterium | reverse complement strand
CGTGCTCATGGTGGTCGTGGTCATGATGATGATGCTCATGGTCATGGCAACCGCAGGTGCAATGCTCGTCGTGCTCGTGGTGATGATGTTCTGCCTCTCTTTGGGCAATGAGTGCGGCTTCTGTTTCGCGCATCAAATCTTGGGTGGTAGCCGCACCGCTGATGGCATCGCGAAGTTGATCGGCGGAGAGTTCTGCGATGGGTGTTGTGACGATGAGTGCGGTGGGGTTTTCTGCCCTCACCAGTGCCAATGCCTCCTCTACTTTCGCAGGGCTGGCGGTATCGGTATGGCTAAAAATGACGGTGCGCGCCACTTTGATTTGGTCGCAGAAAAATTCACCAAAGTTTTTGGTATACATTTTGCATTTTTTCGCATCCACCACGGTGACCAAGGCTGAAATTTCTGCGCCTTCGATATCGGCACGTTGTACTGCGCCCAAAACGTCAGAGAGTTTGCCAACACCGGATGGCTCAATCAAAATGCGGTCGGGGTGATACTCTTCTACCACTTGCCCAAGAGCACGGCTGAAATCCCCCACAAGAGAACAACAAATGCAACCGGAATTCATTTCGGTAATCGCAACACCAGCATCTTGGAGGAAACCGCCATCAATGCCGATTTCTCCAAATTCATTTTCAATTAACACCAGTTTTTCACCTTGATACACTTCCTCGATGAGTTTTTTAATCAAGGTGGTTTTGCCCGCACCTAAAAAACCGGAAAAAATGTCAATTTTCGTCATGTCAATTTGCCTTTCATGTTAGAGTTTTGCTTCAATGGTCTTGGCGAGTTCTCCAATACGGGCTGCTACGATAGCCAATGCGCCACTATCGAAGGGAGAAGGCAGACCTGCTGTTTTGATGAGTTCGGGGAAGGATTTTCTGCCACCTGTGCGCACGAATTCAAGATAAGCGGCGAAGGCTTCGTCGTAATTTTCTTGGGATTTCACGAGGAAGGAGAGCGCCACAGTTTGCGCGAGGCAGTAGTCGATATAGTAGAAAGGTCTTTCGTAGATGTGCATTTGGTATTGCCAACGAGTACCTTTTCCAAGATAAGGCAGACCTGTGAAGTCCAGATAAGGACGGTATTTGTTTTCCAGTTCCTTCCATACGTCATTGCGCTGTGCGGGTGTGTATTCGGGGTGTTCGTAGACCACGTGTTGGAACTCGTCCACCATGACACCATAGGGGATAAAGCAAAGTGCGCTGAGCAGATGCTTATAGAGATAGGTGTTGGTTTGTTCTCCAAAGAACTTATCCATATACTTCCAAGAGAAAAATTCCATGCTCATGGAATGGCATTCAGCGGTTTCCATACCGCCCACGCCCAAGTCCATATCTCCTTCTTTGAACATGAAATAGTCCGCCAAGGCATGACCGAATTCATGGGTGAGCACATCTACGTCTCCGCTGGAGCCGTTAAAGTTTGCCAAAATGAAGGGTTGTTTATATTTGGGGAATGCGGTGCAGTATCCACCGCCCCATTTGCCCTCTCTCGCCTCTACATCGAAGGCTTGGTTATCCTGCATAAAGTGCATGAATGCGCCTACTTCGGGGTGCATATCGTCATACATTTCAGCGGCGGCACGGAACATACCCGCTTCGTCAAGTTGGGGTGTGGGGGCTTGGCCTGCGGAATACACATCATTGTCATGGAAAGCGATGGTGGGCACGCCTAATTTCTTTGCAACGTCTGCTTTGATTTGGCACACCACAGGCACAAGATCTTTTGCCACATTTGCGCGGAACACCGAGACGGTATCTGCGTCATAGTCCAAGCGTCCCATGCGATAGTAGCCAAGTTCTACATAGTTTTTATAGCCCATTTTGACTGCCATTTCGTGACGAATGGCAACGAGTCTGTCATAGTAGCTATCAAGGGCTTCGCCATTGTCGGACAGCGCTTTATCAATGGCAATAGCGGCTTGCTTTCTCACCTCGGGGGAGGTGTCCTCAAGTCTACCTCTTGCCACGGACAAAGGCATTGACACGCCGTCAATCTCCACTTTTAGCCCTGACATGAATTTGCTATATTCGGTGACCACCGCATTTTCCTTTTGCATATCCTCGGTAATGATGGGATCAAAGGCTTTCTTTGATACTTCAAAGGAACGGAAGATACGGGGATTCATTTTGGTTTCCAGTTCTGCTCTAAAAGGACAAGAGAGCATCATATCCGCCACTTCCGCATAAATGGCAGAAAAGAGGGGGCCGACTTCATCGTAGTAGTTGACTTCGCCTTGGTAAAATTCGCTTGCGGTATTGAGCGAAAAACTATTAAATGCCAGAGATGCGGCGGTTTCGTATTCAATGGAGAGATGGTCAAGTATTTTTTTGGCTTCCATCACATCATCTGCGCAGGTGGCGGCATGAAATTTTTCTTTGAAGGCGGCAAATTCGGCTTGACCTTCTACTAAGGTATATCTTTTGTAGGGAATGTCTTTGACGAGCATGAGTTTTTCTCCTTTTTATATGTAGATATTTTTTACTCTGTATCGTTTTTTTGTGCGTAAATGCTGGCGGTCATCTCTTCGGCATATTGACGAGTATAGAGATGATAGTATTCGCCTTTTTGCGCCATCAGTTCCGTATGGGTGCCTCGCTCAACAATCTGCCCGTCATGAACGAGCAAAATGATATCTGCATCACGAATCGTAGACAGACGATGTGCGACCACAAAGGAAGTGCGCCCTTTCATGATATGGGCGGTTGCCTGTTGGAGCAATGCTTCAGTTACGGTGTCAACAGAAGAGGTGGCTTCGTCCAGCACAAAAATACGGGGATCTGCCAAAAGCGCACGGGCAAAGGAAATGAGCTGTTTTTCGCCTGTGGAAAGCAAATCGCCGCCCTCTCCGACGTCGCTGTCGTAACCTTTTTCCATACGAGCGATGACCTTGTCTGCACAAACGGCTTTGCAGGCGGCGTCAACTTGCTCTTTTGTGGCATGGGGGTTGCCATAAAGCAAATTCTCCCATACCGTGCCTGAAAAGAGGTGCGGAGATTGCAAAACGTAGCCAATATGGCTATGAAGCCATAGTTGCGAACGCTCGCGGGCATCTTTTCCGTCAATTAAAACCTGCCCTTCCGTAGGCTCGTAAAAACGGCACACCAAATTCACAAGCGTGGACTTCCCTGCCCCCGTCTCACCCACAATGGCAACGGTAGTGCCTTGGGGGACGGTCAGGTTAAAGTGGGAGAGGACATATACGTCGCCGTCGGGGTATCGGAAGGAAACGTCTCTAAATTCGATATCTCCAAAGAGAGGCTCCCAATTCTCGGTTTTAGGTGAAAATGAATCGCCGTAGGTTTCAGTGACCTCGGGGGTGTCGGTGACATCTGATTTGGTTTCGAGCAGAGACACAAATCTCTCGATATTGACCTGCGTTGCCACCAAACTTGACAAGGCATTCACCAGCCAACGGATAGGCTCCATCATTTGAATGGCATAGGACATGAATGCCGAGAGCGTGCCAATTTCCATCATTTGCTTTTCGGTCAGCACACCGCCACGCCACAGCACCAATGCCATCGCCATAGATGCGGCAAAGGAAATCAGGGCGGTAAAAAGAGAACGGAAGTGGCTTTGACGAACAGAGACATTTTTCATTTCTGTGGCGTCTCGGTCAAAGGTTTGTTGCAATTTGTCTTCAACCACAAGGGTTTTTGCCGTTTTTGCCCCTGTGATG
>JAGBWH010000186.1 GCA_017629925.1 Clostridia bacterium | reverse complement strand
GTAGGGCGGGGGCTTGCTCCCGCCGCCAATATGAACATAAACGGTTTATTTCGGCGGGAGCAAGCCCCCGCCCTACAATTATTTGATGTTTTTTTCGGACCGTCGAGGACGCCTGTCCCTACAAAACATTTATGGTATACCGTCCGCGAGATCCTTCACTACGCCGCCCCACCTTTGTCATGCTCGAGCGAAGCGAAGCATCTGGTGGGGCGTCTCCATTCGAGGATGACACGCGGAGATGAAGAAAATTTCGAATGTTGCAATGTAGGGGTGAAGCGTGTTCGCAGAGGGAGAACACGCGTCGATATAAATCCCTTGCGGGATTTTCGATATACGCCTGCGGCGTTCGATATGCGCTATCGCGCTCGATATGCCCTTCGGGCGAGAAAGCAAATTGCGCCAAAGGCGCATTTTTTTTGCCACTGCCCTTTATTTTGCATTTTAGATAAAATGGGCGTATTGTTTTTATATAAAGAGTATATTGAGTTTATATATAATTTCATGTATAATGGCTATGTGGATTTTGAACACATTATCTTTTATCTTTTTGGAGGAAAATATGAAAAAGAGACTGCATTTTTTAGCGGTTCTTTTGGTATTTGTGGTAGCTCTTTTGTGTTTGGCATCTTGCCAAGGCACAAATTCGTCGACCACTACGCCGACCACCATGCCGATACCTTCCTTTGAGGTGGTGTTTGTTGCCGGAGACGGCGAGATACTCAAAACAGAAACTGTACAACTGGGGCAAAGCGCAACGGCCCCGGAAGTTCCGGACAGAACCGGATATATGTTTGTTGGTTGGGATACCGACTTTTCCAACGTTGATTGTTCTATGACTGTGACAGCACAATATCTCCGCGTTTGGACGGTACAGTTCGTTGATGCCTCAGGCGATGAGATAGGAACCTTCTCGGTGCTTGACGGAGAAGCCTCCCCTACGCCTCCCATTGACCCCTATAAGGAAAATCACACTTTCGTAGGTTGGGACCAAGACTATTCCTCTGTCAAAAGTGATATGATTATTCGCCCCGTTTTCAAGGAATTAGGCAAATTCACCGTGACATTTCTTGGATTTGACGGCGAGGTGCTGAAAAATCAAGAGGTGTGTCAGGGAGAGAGCGCTACCGCTCCTGCGGCACCTCAGATACAGCACTACACCTTCAAGGGCTGGGATAAGGATTTTTCGAGCATCACAGCGGATTTGACGGTGAATGCAATATATGAAGAAGATGAGAAATATACCGTTTGCTTCTATGACTATGATGGCAATTTGCTGAAAACCGAAAAACTGTATGCAGGCGAAGATGCCACCGCTCCCGAAGTGCCTCAGCATGACGATTTAGTCTTTTTGGGCTGGGATAAAAATTTTGACAATGTGCAAACTGACCTGACTGTCACGGCTAAGTATCTGCAATGCTATACGGTCACTTTTAAGGGCTATGACGGTACTGTGCTTAAAGTGCAGAAGGTGTATGAGGGAGAGGGCGCAACTGCCCCTGCGGCACCGATCAGAGAAGGGTACATTTTCACTGGTTGGGACAAAACATTCGACCGTGTCACTGGACATTTAGAGATTGTTGCACAGTATGAAATTGTGAAACACAACGTCATTTTCAGCGTGCCCGGTGGTGAGGCTCCTGCCACCCAAGTGGTAGAACACGGAAGCGTGGCAATGCGCCCCGCCGATCCTGTTCGAGATGGCTTTGACTTTATCGAATGGCGTCTGGACGGCAAGAAGTACGACTTCTCCCAGCTCGTTACCGCAGATATGACCTTGGTGGCTTACTTCAAGTCTAACGGTCAAGTTCCTGCCATCACCAACGATACCCTCAAGATTGATCCTTATGAATTGGAACTTTGGGTTGGCATTACACTCCAGCTCAATATTATGCCAAACGGTGAAACCTATGACATTTTGGCAAACACCGACATCACTTTTGATTTTATCAGTACCGATCCCGAGGTGATTTCCATTGAGGATGACGGTACCTTTACCTCGCACGCACTTGGTAGTGCGAAGATTTATGCGGTAGTTACCAAAGGTGGCACTTATGTTGGCAGTAAGGGCACTTACACCGCAGAGGTAGGCGATGTCATTGGTATCTGCTACATGACCGTTGTGGAAACCGATGAATACTACCAAAACTTCTTGGACGATCCCGAAAATCAAAAGATTACTTTGGGCTATACCTCCGAATCACGTATCGATAAGAACGACTTTTTGGTATTCCCCTCAGGTGAATACGGTTCTGCCAACATTGCTCTTTGGTACAACGGCACAGAAGCTGTATTTACCGCAACCGTAGACGATAACCCCAACGTTATGGGCGACTGGGCTAAATGGGCAGTATTTGCTGATGAGTTTGGTATTCCCACCACCTTCATCACTCCCAGTTTAAGCGGTTATGCGAATGAAGGTAGTTTGTGGCAAGTGATTAGCTCTTCTGAGTACGCAATGGTACAATCTCACGGTGCTACTCACTTGGCAATTAACCAGCATCACAGCACTGCACGTATTTGGAATGAATTCTACTACGGCAGAAAGAACATCAATCAAACCGGCGGTAATGATTCTCTCATTATCGGTTACGCTAACGGCACTAACTATGCGCCTATTTCTGCTTTGTTCTTTATTTCAGGCAGAGGTGTTGCAGGACATTTGAACACCGTTGATAAGATTAACTATAACACCCTTAGTTCTTACAGCGGATTTCCCAATATTGAAACCGCAATGAATACGCTGCTGGGCGAAAATGCCACTAACGGTTGGATGAGTGTTCACTATCACCAAATGGGTAACGGCGCGGATACTATTCGTGGTGTCTATGAATATATGTATCCCTACATTGAGGACGGCAGACTGTGGGCAGCCATTTTTGCAGATGCGGCGCAATACGGTCAGGAACGCGATACTGCCACCTTGACTATGCTGGAAACCGGCGCAAATGTCATTCGTTTCACTCTGACCGACCAAATGAACGATATCCTGTTCTATCATCCTCTGTCTGTCCGCGTGAAGGTTGACTCCACTTGGACCGGCGCAAG
>JAGBWH010000185.1 GCA_017629925.1 Clostridia bacterium | reverse complement strand
GGGCGCATCAATTTGGGTGAGTTTGCCCAACTCTTTTACCAATTGTGCCGCCAAAATAGCCCCGTTTTCCCAATTACCCCCCGCTTCTTTGACAGAAATGGCGATATTTTTTAGTTCTTTTGGGAGTGGGTTATATAAATTGATACCAATGCCAATCACAGCGCAGGCAAGAGAAGGACTTTCGCCGTCATAGACGCCTTCCACTAAAATGCCACCGCATTTTTTGCCATAGAAAAACAAATCGTTCACCCATTTGATGCCCACACAAACACCCGATACATATTCAAGGGCGCGCGCGGCGGCAACTGCAGCAGACACGGTTAAATGCACGGCATCGTGAGAAAGGGGATTTCTCACCAAATAGGAAACATACACCCCGCCCTCCTCGGAGGAAAAGACACGCCCCAACCTACCTCTGCCTTGACTTTGGGACAAAGCCATGACCACGGTGCCATGCGGTGCCCCCTCAAGTGCCAATTTTTTCAGATCATCATTGGTGGAACAGGTGGATGAAAGCACAGTCACAGGCGCATTTGTTACATTTGTTAGCGCTTCAAAACATTCTTCTTTGTGCAACACTCTCCCCCCTTTCTTTTCCTTGCTCTCATTTTACCACAACTATCCCCCAAAAAGCAATACTGCCGGCCTATAAAAGAGGGGGAAATTTCTATTTTCCTTGACAAATCACACAATTTTTCGTATAATAAAGAGGAGAAACACACAGCACACCAGCCACCGAAAAACAAGCGAGGCAGTTATTATGGCAACAAAAGAAAAAGGGCAAGGTATGCCCACCATTCGTCAACTTTATCGCATTGGTATTGGCCCTTCCAGTTCACACACCATTGGCCCCGAACGCATTTCGGCGGCTTTTGGCGAAAAATATCCCACCGCCGACAAATTCCGCGTGACACTTTACGGCTCACTTGCCCAAACGGGCGTGGGACACGGAACGGATAAGGTCATTCATCAAATGTTTGCGCCACGCCCCGTGGAACTGATTTTTGACACCACCACAGGCAATCTGCCCCACCCTAACACCATGGATTTGGTGGCGTATCGTGGAGAAGAAGTGCTGGGAAAAAGCCGCGCGTGTAGCATTGGCGGTGGGGAAATTCGCATGGAAGGCTTTACCTTCCCCGAAGAAAATGCCCACTATCCGCACGATACGTTCCGTGAAATTGCCGACCATTGCCGTAGGCGCTGTATCCGTCTTTGGCAATATGTAGAAGAAATAGAGGGCCCGGCGATTTGGGATTATCTAAAAGAGGTATGGGATGCTATGGAAAATTCCATAGAGGAAGGGCTTTCCGCCGAGGGCATTTTGCCCGGTGGACTTTCGGTGAGCCGTAAAGCCAAATATCTCATCAACCAAAACAAGCCCGAGGAGTCTCCCCAAGCAAGAGAAACTCGTCACGTGTGCGCCTATGCATTTGCTGTGGGTGAGCAAAATGCCGCAGGTGGCAGAATTGTGACCGCCCCCACCTGTGGAGCGAGCGGTGTTGTGCCCGCTGTGCTACACAACCGCAAACGCTATCTCGGCGCTACGGATACGGACATTTTACACGCCCTCGCCACCGCATCCATCATTGGCAACCTCACCAAAACCAACGCCTCCATCAGCGGTGCGGAATGTGGTTGTCAAGCCGAAATCGGTACAGCCTGCTCGATGGCCGCCGCCGCTTTGGCAGAACTTGACAATATGTCGATTGACCAAATCGAATATGCAGCAGAGATCGCCTTTGAGCATCATTTAGGGCTGACCTGCGATCCCATTTGCGGACTGGTGCAAATTCCTTGCATTGAGCGCAACGCCGTGGCAGCCATGCGCGCCATCAACGCCGTATGCCTTGCTACATTTTTGACCGATACCAGAAAAATATCTCTCGACTTGGTCATTCGCACCATGTATCAAACGGGCATTGACCTGCATGGCAAATACCGCGAAACCTCCACAGGAGGACTTGCCAAACTCTACGTTGCAGACGAGTAATCACCGCCTCGTTTACACATTTGGCAAAAGACACTCAATTTTCTTTTCGTCAAGCAGAAAACAAAGACGATTTTTATGTAGATAATAATCAAGCGCCAAGAGCCGCCCGAGAGATAATTTCTCTTTGGCGGCTGTTTTTTTGAGCGCAGAACGGGGGCAGAAGTGGTCGGCGGGCAAAAAACGCCCATTTTGATCGTAGGTTTCCGCCCACATTCGATGAGCCCACACCCTACCCTCTTTTTCTACGCGAAATTCGCCAAAAACCGACAAAACCCCCTCGTTATTTGTGAAAATATCAAGGGCAGAGGTGACGATAAGGCGAGAGAAACTGAATTTCTTTTGTGGATGCGGGCTGTTTCGATAGTCCAATTCAAGTCGAGGCAATGCGTTTTCTTCTATCATTTTTTCCAGCGCTTTTGCCCTGTCTTGCCATACCAAAGCAAAGAAACTATCTGCCGCATCAGGCGGTAGGATGGCTGTGCGCAGTTCGGCTGTGGGTACGCCCTCGTAGTCATAGAGTTTGCGTGTAAATTTTGTCATACTTCCCCCTTTTTTATGGTTTGTCTATCCCAATATATGCAAGGAGGCGCGTGTTTGATGATGTGCTACTGCACATAGACTGCCGTGCGATGCGGAATCTCTTCATAGAGAAAACGGCTGTCTGCTGTGGAGAGCCTGATGCATCCGTTCGAAATGCGCTCACCCAGTCGTCCGTCAATGATCTGCTCTCCCTTGTCATCATAGAGCACCGAATGATACATATAGTTGCCATAAAAACCGGTGGCAAAGAGACACCGATACGCCCCCTCTTTGCCAAAATAGGGGATTTTTTGCTCCACAAAATAGACGTCCGCAGGGGTTGGGTGCTCCAAATTCCCCGCCGAGCACTTCATTCTGCGCACAAGTGTCCACTTGCCCCCTTCGAAATGAAACAAATAGGTTTCCAGTCGCGCCAAACTGGTCCATAGCAAATAGGGCGTCTCGCTCTGCCATCCTCTTTCCTTTACTGCCCTTTCAATCTCGCTTTGACAAGCGACAGGCAGGGTGGTATTTGTGACCTCGCGCAAAACAAGGCTGTCCCACGGTACTTTTGCGATCGAGCCATCCTCTTTATATATATAGTAGAACGTCAAATGCTTGGCGCACCGCACCATGCCCACGTATCCCTTTGGCAGATCCCCATACGCATATTTGAGTTTGCCCTCTATCTCGTAGTCAGGAAACAAGTCCGAAATGCGAGGGAGTGTGGTGGTTGAAGTGGGTGGTGTAGTGGTGGTAGGCGTGGGGGTTGTGGTCGAAGCAGGCGGTGGTGTGGTCGTGGGTGGCTGGGTGTGCTGGACGGTGTTTGGCATAACGCTTTTCTCGTCCCCTTTTATGGCAACGCCCACCGCCACCATCAGCGCAAACCCTACGATCACGCACCATATAAACCATTTTTTCATTGTATTTTCCTTTTTTGATTGTTTTATAGTCAACGTCTTTCTTTTAGTATTTTCTTCTGTGAGATAAACTTGCATTCTTCTCACACCTCCATTTTTTGTTTTTTTGGCTTTTTTAATGGTTATTTTTAGCGAAAATCCCGCATTTTGGGGTGTGAAAATACTTTTTTCTGCTTTCCAAAATTTTTTTTGAAAAAATCTTCAAAAACCTATTGACAACTAGAGAAAATGCTGTTATAATAACTCTCGCCGTTGCAAAAAGATGGTACAAGAGAATGGGAGCATAGCTCAGTTGGGAGAGCATCTGCCTTACAAGCAGAGGGTCATAGGTTCGAGCCCTGTTGTTCCCACCATTCGTCTTAGACGAAAGCGTAGTAATGGCCTGGTAGCTCAGTTGGTTAGAGCGCCGCCCTGTCACGGCGGAGGTCGTGGGTTCGAGCCCCATCCGGGTCGCCATTACTTCC
>JAGBWH010000184.1 GCA_017629925.1 Clostridia bacterium | reverse complement strand
TGAGTCGGCTTTCTACCCTATCGCTGTAATACACCTCTCCCCTGCCATGCTTTTTATAGCCAAGCAGAAGAATTTTCAGTTGTTTTTTTGCGATTTTTTGGATATCGGTGGGCGATGCTATCCCACAAATGATATGCAAAACCACCGACGGATGCGCCATGGCAAAAGCAATCGTTTCCTCTGCATACCGATTGAGCGAAATGCCAAGCCCGTAGATGAGTTTTTGGTCGAGCCATTCTTCGAGCAAAGCCATGTGGGCAAGCAAGTGGGTTTCATTTACCGTCATATTGCACACCACCCCTTGCGCTTTCATACGCTCTAAAAAGCTGAGTAAATCGGGATGAGAGAGGGGATTTCCGCCACCAATCGCTATTTCTGTACCCTTATGTAAGGTGGCAAGAAATGGAGCGTCAAGGGAGGCATGAGCGCCCTCTTTTGAGGCGTTTTCATGACACATAGGGCAATCCATATCACAATAATTTGTGAGTTTAAGATCCATGTTGTCGGGGAAAGTCGCAATAAACTCGTCCTCTTCGGTCATTTTTTCTTTGGTACCGTCTGCATAGAGGGTGACGGTATAGTTTCCGTTTTGGTATTGATGTAATATTTCCATATTAGAACACACTTTGCTCGATATACCATCGTCCGCCGTACCAACCTTCGGTGAGGAGAAAATAGGCATTGTCATCATAAAACTCACGTGCGGCTTGCTCGAGCCTCTCTTTTGTGGGATGTTTTCCGCCAATGATGGGATAGATGCGCTCGGCATGGCATAGGCCACAGTCGCAGTCGGAAAGGGGGCCTCTGTTAAAATATCTGGAGCACAAATCCGTGCCGCAAGGGGAGGAGTCATCCTCTGTGGCTAAGGCGAGGGCGTGTTCACTGATTCCTTTTTCCTTTATACCGACCTCGGTAAATATCGTCTTTGCCATGGCAAAGTCCTGCTCTACTTGTGTGAGATAGTAGGACTTTTTTGTGCCTGCCTCGTCTGATATATTCTCGATGGCGTGTTGCATGATGCCCAAAAGGAAAATGAGTTTTTCCATGGGAGAGCGTATTTCACGCTCATCTGCAGGAATGTCATCTTCTGGTCGCCAAGGCTTGTCCTCGTTTTTTTGACAAAAAGTGACCGCGTGAGTGCTGGAACTATTGGTTTCAAACACGCCACATCTGTGAACGATTTTCATGATGTACCTCAAAAACAATCAAAAGTAGAGGGGGTTTAGGCTAAAATTAAAAAATTGATTGCTCTAATGTCCAAATACCGCCGAACCATTCCTCTTTGATGAGAAAATAGACGTTTTCATCAAAGAGACGGCGCGCCGCCTCTTCTATTTGCGATTTGGTGGCAAGCTCTCCACCCAGCAAATTCATGACAGCATCCATATAGCAAAAATGGCAGGTGCAAGTGTCAAGCACGTCCTCATTAAAAAAGCGGTTGCAGATAGGTGCGCTGCCGCTCCATTCCTTCGCTTTATGCAAGAGCGCACGGATTTCATCTTCGCCGATACCCGAGACTTCGCAACAGACTCGAATGAGTATGGATTTAGCACGCTCAAAGAAAGAGTTGAGTTCTTTTATGCGCGCTTCGCCTTCCTCTACGCTGTCAAAGATATCCATATCCCAACATTTCATCTCTTGACGGATGAGTTCAATAAAGCCAAAGACGAGCACGAGTTTTTCCTGAGCGGAACGGACTTCGCGCTCTTCGCTGGGGATATCCTTTTCATCTCGCCATGCTTCGTTTGGCTTTTTTGTGCATAAAGTGACGGCGTGTGTGCTGGAACTATTGGTTTCAAACACGCCATTTCGACGTACAATTTTCATACGATTACCTCATCTGCAAAATACATCAATATATTTTTGGGTCGCCGTGCGAATGACCTCAATGGCTTCCTCTCTGCCTTTCACCTCTTCCACTGCCGTTTCTTTGTTTTCCAAGTTTTTATATACTGTGAAAAAGTGGCGCATTTCATCGAAAATATGCGCAGGCAGGTCGCCAATAGATTGGTAGTGGTTATAATTGGGATCGCTATATGGAATAGAGATGATTTTTTCGTCACGGCGATCATTATCCATCATGGTAATGACTCCAATCGGATATGCGCGCACCAGCGTCATGGGTTCAATCGGCTCTGAACATAGCAAAAGGATGTCAAGAGGGTCGCCATCATCGCCGAGTGTACGTGGGATAAAACCGTAGTTTGCGGGGTAGTGGGTGGAAGTGTGTAGAATACGGTCGAGCATCAAAAAGCCTGTTTCTTTATCCAGCTCGTATTTCTTTTTTGTGCCCTTGGAAATCTCAATCACACACAAATAATCTTCGGGTGTGATGCGTTTAGGGGATACGTCATGCCAAATATTGGACATAGGCACTCCTTTCAAGTGATAATGTCATACTCAAAAACGGAAAATCTCTCCCGTTTTTGCGGAGGTGTAAATGCCCTCCAAAATGCGGGTGACCGCGAAGGCTTCTTCGGCTTTGACAAAAGGATCTTTGTCCTCGAGGATGGCTTCTATCCACAACCGAGCTTCTCTCTGTTGAGGTTGTTCGACGTTGCTGGCGTCATAGAACGCTACCCCTTCCCCTGCTAATGCAGGACGTGTGACATATTGAGCGTCTTGGCGAATACCATTGATTCGCACACCATCAAGCATATCTGCACCGGCCTTTGTGCCACAGATGGTGGTGATGGCTTCTTTGGTATCAAGCATATTGATAGCCCAAGCAGATTCGAGCACGATAGTTGCGCCGTTTTCCATGACCACAAATCCAAATGCGCTATCTTCTACGGTGAATTCGGCGGGATTCCATCTACCAAAGGCATTACCTTGATCAATGCTATCATTGAGTTTGTGATATGTGGTGCCTACGCAGTATTTGGGTTTGTAGTTGTTCATGGTCCAAAGTGTTAAGTCAAGTGCATGGGTTCCAATGTCAATCAGAGGGCCGCCACCTTGTTCATATTCGTTGAGAAACACACCCCAAGTGGGCACAGCACGACGGCGGAGAGCAGTCGCTTTGGCGTAGTAAATATCGCCAAAAGTGCCTTCCTCGGCTTCATGTTTGATATAGAGGGCGTCTTTACGATGACGGTTTTGGTAGCCGATGGTCAGTTTTTTGCCGGTGCGGGCGGCAGCATCGAGCATCTTTTGGGCTTCTTCGGAGTTGATGGCCATGGGCTTTTCGCACATGACGTGTTTGCCGGCTTCGAGCGCATCCACGGTGATAAAACTATGACTGCGGTTGGGCGTGCAAACGTGTACCGCATCAATATCATCACGGGCGATGAGTTCTTTATAATCGGTGTAGCATTTGGCTGTGGGTGTGCCGTATTTTTTTGCCGCTTGTTCGGCTCTTTCGGGGATGATATCGCAAAATGCCACCATCTCCACCTTGTCAAGCTTGGCAAGCGAGGGCATATGTTTGCCATTGGCAATGCCGCCACAACCAATAATACCTATTCTGACTTTATCCATGAGAGTGCCTCCTGTTATATCTTTGTTGCTACGCTTATCATATCACAATTTAGCATATTTGTAAATACTTTTTTTGTATTTATAGTTATAGTAATTGACAAATGCAAAAAGGTGGATTATAATAATCTTAACGAAGAAAACGAAAAGAAGAATGCCAAAAATGGAACGAACTAAAAGGAAGTTTTCCTTTCGCATGGGTAATCGCCGTGATGTCGATATGACACAAGGCAATATTTTTGCTCACTTAATTCATTTTGCTCTACCGCTGTTGATTGGGAATATCTTTCAGCAGCTTTACAATATGGTAGACACCTGGGTAGTAGGAAACTATGTCAGCGACGCTGCCTTGGCTGCCGTGGGAACGGTGGGGCCCATTATCAATATGCTCGTGGGCTTTTTTTCAGGTTTTTCGAGCGGCGTGAGCGTGGTGATCGCCCAAAACTATGGTGCAAAAAACTATCAAAAAGTAGACCGTGCCGTACATACAGCGGCGGTCATGACGCTGATTTTCTCTTTTGTATTGACCGCCATAGGGGTTCTGATGGTGCCGCTTATGCTCAGGCTCATCAATATGCCTTCAAACGTTATCCCTGAAGCCACGACCTATCTTACCATCATCTTTGCAGGCATTAGCGGTATGATGATCTACAACTTGGGCTCGGGTATTTTGCGTGCGGTGGGGGATTCCACCAGACCTTTTTACTTTTTGCTTGCAGCAGCCATCATTAATACTGTGCTCGACCTTGTGTTTGTGTTGCTGCTTGACATGGGCGTCTCAGGTGTCGCATACGCTACCATCATCGCGCAAGGCATCTCCGCACTTTTGATTGTGATTACACTTCTTCGCACGAAAAACTGTATTAAACTCACTCCAAAACATTTTTGCCTCGATCGTGACATTCTCAAAAAAATGATTGTGGTAGGCATGCCTGCCGCATTTCAAATGACGATCACAAGCTTTTCCAATGTATTTGTCCAGTCCTACATCAACTATTTCGGGGACTTATGTATGGGAGGTTGGACGGCATATAGCAAAATTGATATGTTGCTCTTTATGCCCATGCAATCGGTGGCATTAGCCGTCACCACATTCGTGGGGCAAAATTTAGGGAAAAATCAACCACAGCGAGCAAAAGAAGGGGTGAGAAAAGCCCTGTATTTAACCCTGGCCATCACAGTCGTTGTGATGATCCCGGTGATGATTTTCGCGCCAAGCCTTGTATATTTCTTTAACAAAAACCAAGTGGTCATTGATTTTGGCACTCGATTCTTGCGCACGATTACCCCCTTCTATATTTGTAGCACCTTTAACCAAATTTATGCCAGCGGGTTACGCGGAGCGGGCAACAGCATGGCGCCCATGGCGATTATGTTGTCAAGCTTTGTGGGATTTCGTCAGTTGTATCTCTTTATAATGTCTCGTCTTTGTAATACAATTTTCTGGATTTCCATGAGCTATCCTGCAGGCTGGATTTTGTGTAGCGTCCTTACTGTTATCTATTATGCACGCTCTGATTTTGCCAAAACTCGTTTGGTTGAGTAAAACCCCCCATATTTTCATGCAAAAATAATACATAGCGAGAGGTTAATTTATATGAAAAAAGATTTGGAAATTATTGATTACACTGGTGCGGGATACCATCCCGTGGTAGATTTTGGTGCATGGCGCGTTGCCTTTCTGCGCTATGAGGAGCGTTTTCTCAAAGTGACAAAACTGGAACGCCACATGGAAACAGACGAAGTGTTTGTGTTGCTGGAGGGAGAAGCAACCCTCTATATTGGCACCGAGCAAACCCCGTATGTGATGGAGCCCCACAAGATTTATAACGTTGGTGCGGCTGTTTGGCATGCCATTACCACATCCGAGGATGCCAAAGTGCTCATCGTGGAAAATCGAGACACCACAGAAAACAACTCCGAATATATTTATCTGTAATTTTCGCGTTTTTTTGATATTACCTCAAACGAAGGAGACGATCATTATGACATTCGGTATTTGTGGAGATTTTCGAAGACTTGACCGTTTGGAGACGGTAGCAAAGGCGGGTGCAGACTATGTGGAACTCAATTTTTCCGCTTTTGACCGTGCAACAGATCAAGAGATTTTAGATGTAAAAGACACTTTACAGAGACTTTCTCTGCCTTGCAGATCATATAATCTCATGTTTCCGGGCGATATGAAGGTCACAGGCAAAACGAGAGATTTCGTGCGAATTGACGAATATCTGCATCGTCAAACCGAGAGATTGGCTTGCCTTGGTGCCAAACGGCTCGTATTTGGCTCTGCCGGTGCGCGCCGAGTCGATGAAGGCAACACGCGCGAGAATGCTTTTTTAGAACTTGTAGAACTGCTCTCACTTCATGTGGCACCCATTATGGAAAAAGCAGGTATCGTGGTGGCGGTGGAGTGCCTTTCCGATTGCCAACTCATTCATACCCTCGGGGACGGTGCCAAACTTGTGCGCGAAGTCAATCACCCTCACATTCGTTTGCTCATTGACTTTTTCCATCAGTATCAAAATGGCGAAGACTTGCAAACCCTCCTCGAACATGGTGACCTTATCTCTCACGTGCATATTGCAGAAAATGTAAAAAGACTTTATCCCAAACAGGGAGACGGCACCGACTATACCCACTATTTTGATTGGCTCAAATCCTTTGGCTATACGGGCATGGTGTCGGTGGAAGGCAATATTCGTGACGAGGTCTATTTTGAGGATTGCAAAGATGCTTTGCTCACTTTAAGAGAAGCAGCGAAGTAAGTTTTCTCACATACATATATAAATATGCAAACAGCCCTTTCCTTGCGGAAGGGCTGTTTTTTTGTGGGGTTTTTGCAAAATTTCTATAATCTCGCTAAATAATGACAACTAATATTTACTAATATCAGGATTTTTTGACAATTTTGATCATCAATCCCTTTTCTAAAAATCCATGCCAGAATGTATGCGCTTTGTGCTTTTCTGCCATATGGTAAATGCATCGCGAAACAAGCGTACCAAGCAAGGCAGACACACCTCCGGATAGTATGCCAAAGAGTATATCAGAGGGGTAATGCACGGCAAAGTAATTACGGGTAAGCCCCATGAGGATCACAAAAAGGAATAGCCAAGCATTTTTGCCTTTGTTTTTGCTTGTGAGCACAAAAGCACCAATGGCAGCCATTGTGCAGTTGGTATGTCCTGAGGGGAAGGAAAATTCGCTGACTTGAAGTGCACCTGCTTGGCTCCACCACAAGACAAACTCTTCAAAATAGGGATGGGTGGTATTGAGAAAGGGGCGTAGGCGCTCTACTGATAGTTTAAGGGTGATGTTGCATAGCAGATACCCCACAGCGAGCGAAAGCAAAATGGCTATACCGCTTTTTCTTGTTTTGGCAAAGCAAATGAGCAAACATCCCAGTACAATGAATATCCATCCCCCATTCGCCAAACTGGTAATCAAGCGAAAGAATGGGGTGAAAAACTCGCCTGCTGATTGCTCAAGGTGGTGTAATGCTTTCAAAATACCGTAGTCAAATTCCCCGAAACATCGGTCAAGCCAATGGGCGAAATCCGTCATGGCGCACCTCCAACTTTT
>JAGBWH010000023.1 GCA_017629925.1 Clostridia bacterium | reverse complement strand
TGCGGAGATAGCCCCGGGGGATTTTTCACGCCTGCGACGCTTAGTAACGTCTATCGCGTATGCGGTATGTCTCAAGTAGAGGAAGCCGGTGCCACCTTAAACCGTGACTGTTCGCAGGAGACGGTATCCTTCCCCGATGCTATGGTCGCCAAGTCTTTTCCCTATACCAGTTGGCTGAAAAAAGCCGATGTCATCTTTAATTTGTGCAAACTGAAAACGCATGGCATGATGGGGCTGTCTTGCGGGGCAAAAAATATGTTTGGTGTGGTGCCGGGTGTGGCAAAACCCGAATTTCACTATCTCTATCCCGACCACCGCGACTTTGCCCGCATGATCCTCGACCTTGATGAATATACCGCACCTGTTTACACGATCTGCGACGCTGTGTGGGGCATGGAAGGCAACGGCCCTACCGGTGGCACGCCTCGCCATATTGGATGTATTTTGGTCTCCCCTTCCCCTCACCACCTCGATTTGGTTGCCGCGGCGCTCATTGGGCTGCAATGTCACGATGTGCCCACCCTCGAAGCGGCACTGGAGAGAGGACTTGTGCCTGAGCATATTGAGGACCTTGCGATTGCAGGGGACTACAAAGCCTTTATTGTCCCTGACTATCAAATCATCCAAACAGGCGAAAGAAATCTCTTTTCCACCAATGGGCATCGTGGGATGAAAAAGGTGGTATGGCAGGTAGCCGGAAAATTGTTGGCGGCACGTCCCTTTGTGCACAGAGATGAGTGTATCAAATGCGGAAAATGCCAAGAGCTTTGCCCTGCCAAAGCCATTTTGGTGGAGAAAAAGGGGGCTAAAATTTGCAAATCCGATTGTATTCGTTGTTTTTGTTGTCAAGAATTTTGCCCCGTGTCTGCCATTACGGTCAAACGGACATGGATTGCTCGTTGGCTCACGCCTGACAAAAAAGGGGAGTCGGAGAAAGAATAACCCATTCGCCCCGGCGCGTTTTTCTGCCTTTTCGCAGATGATGAAATAAAGCTGTCAGTTTTTACAACAATTTTGTTTTTAATTTAGTAATAATTGGTATTGATATTCCCGATTAGCTATGGTATAAATGAGGTGGTTAATCGGTTGTGCTTGCCAAGCACTTTACCACGTATCAAAAATATTAAAACATATAAGGAAGCATTCGTTATGAGCATTTGTCTTGAAATTTCCGAAAAACTGCAAAAGGGTAGATCTAAAGACGTTTCCGCCCTCGTCACACAAGCACTTGAAGAAGGTGTTTCTCCTCAAACTATTCTAAGTGAAGGCCTCATTGCAGGTATGTCCATTGTGGGTGAAAAATTCCAAAGAAACGAAGTGTTCGTGCCTGAGGTGTTGGTGGCTGCAAGAGCCATGAATGCAGGGCTCGCCATTCTTCGTCCCCTCATGGCAAGCGCAGGCATCAAGCCCCTAGGTAAAGCGGTGATTTGCACTGTTGCGGGCGATATGCATGACATTGGCAAAAACTTGGTTAAGATGATGATTGAAGGTCAAGGCATTGAATGCATCGACCTTGGCGTTGACGTGACCCCCGAAGCCGTTGTTGCCGCAGTGATAGAACACGGTGCGCAAATCGTTTGCCTCTCTGCTCTTCTCACCACCACCATGTCTGGTCAAAAGGACGTTGTGGATGCGCTGGTCGCTGCAGGCATTCGTGACCAAGTAAAAGTAATGGTCGGCGGTGCGCCCGTCAACCAACAATACGCTGATGAAATCGGCGCTGACTGCTACACTCTTGACGCCGCTTCCGCTGCACAAGCAGCCAAAGCTTTCTTTGAAGGAAACTAATTTTCGACATGAATATGCAAAACTGGTTGGCAGAACTGCCTAAAAGCCAAAAACCGCTTCCGATTTTGTCCTTCCCTGCCGTAGAGCTGTTGGGATGCACGGTCTATGACTTTACCCACGATCCTAAGCTGCAAGCACAAGGGATTTTAGAAGTGGCGAAAAAATGTCCACATGCCGCCGCTGCTGTGACCATGATGGACCTCTCCGTTGAAGCGGAAGCCTTTGGTGCAACAGTAAAAACAGAAATAAATGAAGTGCCTACCATCATCGGTGCACTCGTCACAACAGAAGAAGAGGCAGAGGCGCTGGCTGTGCCTCCCCTCTCCGCAGGCAGAGCTTCCCTTTATGTGGAAGCGGCAAAACTAGCGAAAGCGCTTGTCTTAGACAGACCTGTTTTGGCAGGCATCATTGGCCCCTATTCCCTTGCGGGACGGCTGATGGAGGTAGAAGAAGCACTTGTCAACTGTCTGACCGAGCCTGATATGGTGCATACCCTGCTGCGTAAGGTCACTGATTATCTCATCTCTTACGCCAAGGCATTCAAAGAAGCCGGCGTGGATGGCATTGTAATGGCAGAGCCTTTGTCCGGTCTGCTCTCTCCTGCGCTGGAAGAAGAATTCTCCCAGCCTTATGTCAGAGAAATTTTTGAAGCGGTAAAAGATGAAAACTTTGCCGTAATCTATCATAACTGCGGACCTAATACCCCTCTCATGACAGCATCACTACTCAAAAACGGTGCATCTGCCTATCATTTTGGCGATGCCGTTGACATGGTGGATATATTATCTAAAATGCCTTCTGACGTATATGTGCTGGGCAATGTATCTCCCTCAGGAGAATTTTTGGGCGGAACGCCCGAAAGCATGAGCCGAGCTGTTCATGCCCTCAAAGCGAAAACAGCAAACTTCCCTTGCTATATTTTGTCTTCGGGGTGCGATATTCCCCCCAGCGCCAAATGGGACAATATTGATGCATTCTTTGCGGCAAGCCAAAACTGATTTGCCCTAAAATACCGTCTATAATTGAGGTAAAGATGATGACGAACAGAGAACGCGCCTTGCGCCTGCTTCACTATCAACCCGTTGACCGCCTGCCTGCCGTGCATTTTGGCTATTGGCGCGAACTGCTCTTTGAATGGGCAGAGCAAGGCAAAATTTCCATGGAAATTGCCACCAAAGCCAGCGACGGCAACGCCTATGACCAAGAACTTGACAAACTGCTGGGCTGGGACTTTTGCTGGACCTGTATCACAGGGGCAAGAATGGGACTTTTCCCCGCTTTCACGCCAGAGGTGCTCGAGGTACTTGCTGATGGTACGGAGCGTCGCAGAAACCGCGACGGGTTAATTGAGCGTTTCAAACCCGGCGTGGTGTCTATCCCCAGCGAGGACGGCTATACGCTTCACACAAGAGAAGACTTTGAAACACTCTATCGTCCCAAAATGCAATTTTCCGCAGATAGATTGCCCTCCTCTAATGTCATCGAAGCCCTGAAAAACGGTCAAAAACCTGACAGGCCTTGGGGACTAAATGTTGGTAGCGTGTTGGGCGATATTCGCAGTATGCTCTCCGTGATTGGTTTGAGTTATCTCATGTATGACGAAGATGAAACCTTACTGGCGGATATTGTTGATACTTATGCGGATATGCAATATGAGTGTGTCAAAGCCATGCTGGAAACCGGTATTTCATTTGACTTTGCCCACTATTGGGAAGACATTTGCTACAATTCAGGCGCATTGCTGAGCCCTGATATTTTTGACGAATTGTGCGCAAAACACTATAAAAAACGCAACGACCTATGCCGTCAATGGGGCATCGACATCATTTCACTTGATTGCGACGGCGTGACAAGGCAACTCCTTCCCACTTGGTTTGATAATGGTGTCAACACGATGTTTCCCATCGAAATTGGTACATGGGGCGACCAATTTGAAGCGGCAAGAAACAAGTTCGGTCAAGGTATGCTTGGTGTGGGTGGTATGGATAAAACCGCCTTCCTAAAAGATAAAAAAGCCGTTGATGCAGAAATCGAACGCATGAAACGGCTGGCATCCCTTGGCGGATTTATTCCCTGCCCCGACCATCGTCTCATGCCCGGCTCCAGCTTTGAATTGGTGCAGTACTACACCGAAGAAATCAAGAAAATTTCACTATAAACATGAAACAAGAAAAAATCGTGATACCCGCATCGGCTGTGGGGATGCCGCTACTCACCTTTTTGGCGGAGTGTGGCGTATTCCTTTCGGCGGATTGCGGTGGAAAAGGCACATGCGGAAAATGCCGCGTAAAACTGCTGGAGGGATCACTCTCGCAACTCTCTTCTCCTGACTCTCCCCTCGCCCCTGACGCAGATGGTACTTTGCTTGCCTGCCAAGTTCGCGCTTCTGCCGAAGGGGCTGTGATTTTGCTCTCTGCCACAAAAGGGCAAGGGCTTACCAATACGGCTTTAGGCGCACAAACGGGCGCACTTTTGGCAGATGAGGAATGGGGCATTGCCCTTGATATTGGCACAACCACGCTGGCAATGGCAGGTGTGGGGCTCACTTCAAAGCGTATTTCCGCCACCACTTCACGCCTTAATCCCCAAAAAAACTTTGGGGCAGACGTGATGAGTCGCATTTCTGCCTCTATCAATGGGCAACTTGATGCGCTTTGTCGGGTGGTGATGACCGCCACAAAAGAAATGATAGAAGAACTAAAGCAAAATGCCCATAAACAAGCCACTGTCCGCATGACGGTGGTGGGAAACCCCACCATGCTCCATCTCTTTTGCGGCATATCCCCCGAAGGGATGTGTAAATCCCCTTTTACACCTG
>JAGBWH010000183.1 GCA_017629925.1 Clostridia bacterium | reverse complement strand
TTGCGAGTCCTTTGGTTACAATGAGGATCAGATCGTTTCTTCCGACGTTATCGGCATGAAGTATGGTTCTCTCTTCGATGCAACTCAGACAATGGTTGCTCAGATCGCTGAGGATCTCTTCGAGGTTCAGGTTGTTTCTTGGTATGATAACGAAAACTCCTACACCAGCCAAATGGTTCGCACCATTAAATACTTCGCAGAACTCAACTAATTTGTTTTCTGCCCAAAACCGCAAAGCCAATCGGCTTTGCGGTTTTTTTATATCTGATATGCCATTTTTGTGTCAAACCCCCTGCTTTTTTGAGGCAAAGCGGAGGTTTCTCTGTGAAATTTAGAATGGTTTTGTTTTTGGGGCATAGCTTGAACTTCCTTTTGTGTTTCTATGTTCCGATTGAGAAATGTAATCAATATAGCGGCAAGCAAAAAATGCCACACCTTTTACCCCAATCTAAAAAATGGGTACAAAGATGTGGCATAAAAAGTGAAGAATTTTCTCTTTTATAAGAGAATAAACAAGGATATTATGATGTGACACAAAAAGACAATCACTTCATGTTACAACCCTAATCTAGCGGCAATGCCGGCTTTGATCATGCGCTTGTATTTTTTGTAACTTCCCTCGCACATGACGGCAGACAGGGGAGAGAAGGCGAAACCGCGACAATCGGCAATGTCTTGCCGCATGATTTCTGCAAAGTTGGGGGAGTACGCGCGCGTCAGGCTGTAGGCTTCCGCAATCGCCTCGTCCACCGCCTGATTCATCACCACGCAACAATGGAGAAGTGAAGGGGAGAGTTTGCCCGCCGCAATGGCTTTCGCTCTGCGCGGATAATCGCTGCAAATGGCGCGCAAAATATGTTCTTTATCTGCTTTTCTCATGATGTATGTCATAGACTACCCTCCTTTACTCGTCACCTGCATTATTTTGATTGGCCCACAAGGCATCTTCCAGCGTCTCTTCTAAAACACCCAAATCTTCGGACAACCGACTTGCCTCCGCTTTAAGCTCGCTTGCTCTGTCAAGAAGAACCGCCAAAAGTTCCACCATGCCTTGGTCTTCACTACATTCTTCCAGTAAACTTCTAATTTCCTCCAATACTGTTAGTTTTTGATTGGCTTGCTTGATGGCGAATTTCATATCCGCCATGTCCTCATGGAGTTTAGCAGTAAAACCCGAGGACGTAAAAAGATTGTGCATACTTGGTTTTCTCCTTTGCAATGTAATTGTAGGATACGGTGGGTCATGCCTTACCTAACATTGCAGTTCGACTTCACTTTTCACCTTTCCGCCGGTACAAAAAGGAAGTACGGATTCCACACAAAATACCGTAACAACTCAAAAGTCACTTACTGCGTGACTACATCATACCACATCATTAGTCACTTGTCAAGTGATATTTTCAAAAAAGTTTCGTAAAATGATTGCTTTTTTGAAAAATGTGTGTTATAATAAGAACACATCGACAAAAAACGCCAAAATAGGCACTCACTCGCCTATTTTCGCGCGACTACAAATTGACAAAATCAAAGGAGGGCAGCCCATGACCGTCGGTGAAATTATCCATATGCGCCGCAAGGCGTGCAAAATGACGTTGCAAGAACTCGGAGACGCCATTGGCGTCAGCAAGCAAACTGTGCAACGCTATGAAAACGGCACCATTGCCAATATCCCAGGAGACAAAATTAAACTCATGGCATACGCGCTCTCCACCACCCCCTCTGCGCTGATGGGCTGGGAACCTATGACCGACGTGGGCGAGGGCTTCGCACCGAAAACCCACCACCGCCACCTGCCTTTGCTGGGCAAAATTGCTTGTGGCGAGCCAATATACGTTGACTCGCAATGTGCCGACGAACTCGCAGGCGATCCCACCCACATGGCAGATTTTTGCCTGATCGCCCAAGGGGACAGCATGATTGGCGCACGAATATTCGACGGCGACGTGGTCTTTATCCGTTCCCAAGACAGCGTCGACAACGGCAACATCGCCGCCGTCATGATTGACGGCGAAGCCACCCTCAAACGGGTGTATTACTATCCCACAGAACAAAAATTGGTGCTCTCGCCCGAAAATAAAGATTATGCGCCGTTGGTCTATGTTGGTGCTGAGTTGGAGCTTGTCCGAATCTTGGGCAGGGCCATCGCATTTCAAAGCAAAATTCTTTAAGTTGAGGGCGGATTTAGGCGAAGAACGAAAAAAGAAGGAATTATTTTTTAGGAAGATACCACACCATATTTTCGGTTAAAGACGAAACTATATCCCCTGCAATGCCCGATTAAAAGATTTATATTTCTTTTTTCTAACCCCGTTTGGAAGGCTTCGACGTATGAAAATACGCCTTCACCATTCCAAACGGGGTTTCTTCATCCAAACTCCGCCCTCAAGGCGAGTTGGTACGGGGGAGGGTTGAGGGCGGATTTAGGCGAGTTGAGCGGTGTATTTGGCGAAGAACGAAAAAGAAAGGGTTAATGTAAATCATCTCCCACAACGACTTTGTTTGAAGCCAAATCTCCATACCCTGCAATATCCGATTAAAGGATTTATATTTCTTTTTCTAAACCCGTTTGGAAGGCTTCGACGTATGAAAATACGCCTTCACCATTCCAAACGGGCTTTCTTCATCCAAATCCCCTCGCTCAAGGCGAGTTGGTACGGGGCGTGTTCTCCGTAGGCGAACACGCAATGAATGGCAACCTTACGGCTGCATGAATTGAAATCATAGATTTCATGAATTGCCTGCGGCATGAATTGT
>JAGBWH010000182.1 GCA_017629925.1 Clostridia bacterium | reverse complement strand
TATTTTGGCATTTGTGGTTGCCCATATTTCCATGGACAAGTTTGAGTATGAAGAGGACTAATTTCTAACATTGCATAGAAAAAAGCCGTGCAAATCGCACGGCTTTTTCTTTTCTCTTTTATCTTCTCTGTCTACCAAAAAGGCGGATGATATAAAGGAAGATGTTGATAAAATCAAGGTAGAGTTGCATAGCGAAGTAGATGGAAACCTTCTGTGCCATCTCTTCATCCCCTTCACCATGTTGCTCAGCAAACTGGCGGAGGCGCTGGGTGTCATAGGCGGTAATGCCTAGGAACAAAACAAGACCGATGCAACAAATCAAAATCTCAAACCCTGTGCTGTGGATAAAATAGCCCACCAGAGTGAGTAGCAACAGACCAATGAGTCCTACTAGGAAATACCTTCCTAGACTAGACAAATCTCGTCTGGTGCTGTGTCCCAAAATTGCCAAAATGGCAAAGCAAAGGGCGGCCGCTGCGAAGCAGAGGAAGATATTAGACAAATCATACAGGACAAAAACATAGGAAATAGAAATGCCTGTCAAAATAGAATAGGCAATAAACATGGCAAGGACGGTGCCAAATTTTGCCCTGTGCAGCATATTAGAAAAGGAAACAACGGTAATCACCTGTGCAATGAGCAAAATCATTGCCAAAGGAAAACTCAAAATGAGGGCAGGGGCAAACCACGCAGTCAAAATGGCAAACACAAAGGTGAGGGTCAGACCCAATGCCATGATGCCATAAGTCCTATTTAATTGACGGCGGTAAAGCTCACTTTTATCCTCATAGTAATCGCCACCAAAAAATGTATTAATAGAAACTCCTTCGGTTTTTATTGGTTTACATATACTATTCTATCCAACGAGTATGAATATGATGTAAACGAGTCTTAAAAACCTTGTAAATCCTTACTTCTTTTCAATGACAAAAAAGAAGGGGGATGTGGGGGAATTGATAATTTGAATGCGAGTGACACAAATTTTCTTGCGGTCAAGGGTGCGGAAGTAGGCATCCAGCATTTCTCCCTCCAAAGTGCCTTCCTCATGACCTGGATAAACGGCAATGAGTAGCACGCCGCCAGAAGCCAAAAGTTCAAGGGCTCCCTCAACGGCAGGCATGGTGGTCTCACGCAGAGTGGTCACCTCTTTTTTAGCAGAGCCAGGAAGATAACCCAAGTTAAACATCCCTGCACGAATGGGCTCGGTGACAAACTCCTTTACACGAGAATGAGAAGCCAAAATCAAAGTGTAGTTTTCGGGGGCACCATTTTCAGAGAGGCGTTTTGCCGTGCTTTCCAGTGCTAGAGGCTGAATGTCAAAGGCATACACCTTACCACTCTCTCCCACGGTGCGGGAAAGGAATAGGGTGTCATTTCCGTTTCCCATAGTAAAATCTACTGCTACATCCCCCTCACGCAAGTGGGCGAGCACAAACTGCTTTTGCAACTCCAAAAGGTCTATCATATTGGTATATTGTCCCATTTTAATCTCCTGTGACATAGGCGATGTAGTTGGTGGCGTAGGTCACATACCCCGGCTTTGCTGCGGGGGGCTTTTTTACATAACGCACACGAGTGTAATCTACGG
>JAGBWH010000022.1 GCA_017629925.1 Clostridia bacterium | reverse complement strand
ACATGGAATTGATGCACAAATTGTAAAACACGATACAAAAGGCAGAAAAGGTTGCAGTTATGGGTTAATTTGCAAAGCAGAAAACACCATTGCAATCATCGGCATCCTACGTGCAAACAATATCCCCTATGAAGTCACAAGCAAAAAGCAAAATGATCTATCTTGACCAAGCCGCCACAAGTTTCCCCAAGCCAAAAGAGGTGATAGTGGGAGTCGTGCGATGCCTTGAAAGGTGCGGAAACGCAGGACGAGGCGGACATAAAGCCTCACTTGAAAGCGCCAAAGAAATATATGATTGTCGCTGTGCTATATGCGACTTTTTTCATTATCAAGCACCTGAAAATGTGATCTTTACCTACAATGCCACTTATGCGCTCAATACAGTCATTTGTGCGCTATATAAGGAAGGCAGTCATGTGCTCATCAGCGACCTTGAGCATAATGCGGTTTATAGGCCCGTATTAGCCCTTGCAAGCGAAGGTAAAATCACTTATTCAGTCTTTTCTCATAAAGGAAACGTAATAGAAAACATTCGTGCCCAAATCAGAGACAACACAGATATGCTTATCTGCACACAATCCTCAAATGTAACAGGATTTGCTCTGCCCCTAAAAGAGATCGGTGCGCTGTCTAAATCAAAGAAAATCAAGTTAATCATTGATGCCTCGCAGGGGGCAGGTCATATTGAGACCGATTTGACAAGCCAATACTTTACGGCATACTGCGCTCCTGCACACAAAGCATTATACGGCATACAAGGGTGCGGGTTTGCCATTATCAATCAAAATGGCGAATTGATGCGGGAATTTATACGAGGTGGAACAGGAAGCGATCCGTTTTCTGCTACAATGCCAGCGGAGATACCCGAGCATTTTGAAGCAGGCACACTTGCCACGCCGTGCATTTGTGGACTTCGACATGGCATAGAGTACCTCCAAAAGCACAAAGATGAGTTAGACTACACTCACTATCTTGCTAAACGATTAGAAGAAATACTACAAGAAAATGCCAACATTCATATCGTCTCCGAGAAAGGAAATAAAAGTTTCATCATTTCTTTTACTTGCCCGGAGCAAGATGAACTGTCGCAAGCATTGGCAGATAAAAATATCTGCATTCGAGGAGGATTTCATTGCGCCCCCTTGGCACACACGAGCATAGGGACGCAAAATACAGGTTGTATACGAGCAAGTTTGGGGCTATTTACGAGCAAAAAGGACATTGAAACCTTTGGACATTTTGTAAGTCAATGGGTAAATGGTTCGTATAGATAGTGATTTTTACCTGTCTCGGCACTCACAACAATCCCGCTCATTGGTTGCAATAAAAATGACTTTTGGGCACGGGTATACTCTCCAAATACCACATCGCATAGGCCGTCCGAAGAAAATAGAAGAGGTCGGTCTGTGCGATTAATGATGGTAAGATAGGATGTTTTGCCGTCCGTTCTGGCAAAAGCAAGCACATCGCTGTCCAGTCTAAGCAAGGTAAACTCACCACGGCTATATAGAGAAGTCCTGCGTCTGAACTGCAAAAGAGACTTCATATAGCGCAAAAATGCTTGGTTTTTGTGCTTCCATGTGTATGGCATACGGTTGAATGGGTCTTTATAACCCTCCATGCCAACCTCATCACCATAGTAAATGCAAGGCACACCGGGGAGCGTTGCCAAAGCAAGATATGCCAACTCCACTCTTTTTTGCGATTGTTTTCTCATCTTTTCGGGCAATTTTACATGTGCAATATCTTTGTTTTGCATACCCTCAAAGTTGAAATCACTCAAAGCAGATACAATCCGCTCGGTATCATGAGTGCCAAGCAAATTCATTTGAACGTGCATCACCTCAAGTGGTGCATTTCTCATCACTGTCTCAAGTGCATAGCGGAGAGGCGCAGTATCACCATACTTAAAATAGGAAATGAGCCCTGTGCGCACAGGATAGTTCATCACACCATCAAGCTCAGTACCCCAGTAATAGTGCTTTAATTGGCTATAAGCGACCTTTTGTGCCGCATCCTCCCACACCTCGCCATAGAGAATATTGTCGGCAGAATACGAGGACAAGCATTCCTTGATTTTGGCAATAAAAGCATCATCAAGTTCATCAGCAACATCGAGCCTCATCCCACCAATTCCCATGGAGGCATAGCGAGCGATGACGCCGTCGCTGGCTAAAAAGTAGTCTCTTACCTCAGGATTTGACAAATTAAGTTTAGGCAGAATTTTTATATCCCACCAACATTCGTATTCGTCGGGGTGCTTTTTGAAATGATACCAATCCACATACGGAGAGGATTTTGACTCATAGGCACCAACGCTATCATAGCGACCATAACGATTAAAATAAAGACTATCATCCCCCGTGTGATTAAACACACCATCAAGAATGATACGGATACCTTTTGCTTTCGCCGCCTTAGTAAGAGAGCAGAGCGCCTCCTCACCGCCAAAAGCGGGGTCCACTTCCATGTAGTTGCCTGTGTCATATTTATGGTTAGAAGTAGCGCGGCAAATTGGGCTGAGATAAAGGCAAGATACACCGAGTTTCGCCAAATAATCGAGTTTCGCTTCGATGCCGGACAAATTGCCGCCAAATATCATGTTGTTTTTCAGCGGTGCGCCCGGATATTCGGGAAATTCAGGTATACCATGCGCCCAATCGGGGTTGTAGACTGCATATTCCGGTATCGGTGTATCTTCGCCTCTATGAAATCTATCAACGAATATTTGATAAATAACACCACCATTCATCCATTCGCAAGGAGAATATGCACGGTCATACACCAAAAGAGGTTTTGTGTATCCATCGGGAAAGTCAGGGGAAAGGTAGCCGCGGTGGTCTACACCTGTGACGACATATCGAAAGCCCTCGGGCATTTGACAAGTAATCAAAAGATAATAGAGCCCCACAGACAAAGGAACGTCCTCAAAAGTAATGGAAAAAACATCATTCCCTTCTCTGCGCTCTTTCCATTCCATGGACTCTGTAAGGAGAGGCTCGTCTGCACCATAGGCAAAAATCGAAAGACGAACAGACGATAATGCCAAATAAGACGATGCAAATAGTGAGCAAACCAGCCTCTCTGCCACGGAGACCGCATATCTTCTATGATGAGATGAAGCACAGATATCCACCTCAACGCCGGTGTCAAGTGGAAAATTGCAAAATAGGTTTTGCAAAAGAATTACCTCCCGACAGGAGAAATGTGCCAAATATCGCTCGCATATTTACCAATGCTCACATCCGATGCGAACACGCCGCTACGAGCAATATTGATAAGAGAACGTTTGTTCCAAGCGGTGCGATCTTGATAATCATGCAGCATTTTTTGGTAGGTGTAGCAGTAGGAATCAAAATCAGCAAGACACATATAGGGGTCAGCCACACCATTTGTACCAAATAGCAGATAATTGAGCATAAAGCCAAAGTCTTGACCGCCAATAGGACGATAGAAACGGTCAATGACAGCGCGCAAGCGTTCGGATCTTTGGTAGAAGTCAAGCGCATGGTAGCCGTTTCTCCAAAGTTCCTCCACCTCGTGGTTATTCATACCAAAGATATACATATTGTGATCCCCGACGGCTTCCAGTATCTCTACGTTCGCACCGTCAAGTGTACCCACGGTCAAAGCGCCGTTCATCATGAGTTTCATATTGCCTGTGCCACTTGCTTCTTTGCCGGCAAGAGAAATTTGTTCGCTGATGTCGGCTGCGGGAATTAAAATCTCTGCCATGCTGACAGTGTATTCTTCCATGAAAAGAACTTTAATGACATCTTTT
>JAGBWH010000181.1 GCA_017629925.1 Clostridia bacterium | reverse complement strand
GGTCTGAGATATTTGGCAAGAGACTCTTGGGTAAATGTGGTTTTTAGCACTTTGCCATCAGGGCCTACAAGTGTCGCCTGCACGAGTACGTCCACAGCAGAGGTGACATAGTTAGACACATATGCGGTGACTTTCTTTTCAGCACCAGTCAGGTCAGCGACATCATACACTCTTTCGCCGTCAGATGTATAGACGATAGTAGAGACAACGGGCTTGGTGATTTTTTGGTTGTTGGTTGCGGTCACTTTTTTGGAGAGACTCACACCGTCGGTATCGTTACCATACATGATATCCACATTGTAGGTACTACCCACACCAAAGAGGTTATCGGAAATGACAACGCCTTCATAAAATTTCATGGGGTACTTTTCATTGACGAACACTTGCATACAGGTACCGCCACCGTTAAACCAGTTGTTTCTGACTTGCAGATTGCGGATACCGCCACCGAATTCGGATTTGATAATGATACAGCAGTTCGTCTTGTTGACATCGGTAATCATATTGTCGAAACGGTTACCGATAATGTATACATTTTCAGTATCAAGCCCTTTACCATGACCGTCATCCACAGAAAACTGAATACAGTCGGGGTGAGGGTTACCACCGTTCAAACCACCTTCGGTGAAATAGTTAGACATGATGATTTGACCTGCAAAGCCTTTGATATGGTCAGCCCAGCAGTGGTGGAGGTAGCAACGTTTGAGGGTGGTGTTAATACCGGTAATCAATGCATGGGTGGAGCCTTGCAGCTCAGCGTCCAAAATAATGGTGCGACCAATGTTTAATTTACGAGGTGCACCAAAAGCGGAGCCGAGAGCGTTGCCTGCATCCAGATAGAAATCACGGAAAACGACCGCATCGCCTTCAGGCAGGTCAACTGTAAAGCAACCCTTTTCCAAAATGAAGCCTTGGAATACATTGTTGTATTTCTTAGCGGTAGCGGCGTTGATGGTGTAGGTCACACCGCCGGCAGATGTTTTGAAAGGCACATCAGGATATTTTTCAGCGAAAGGAACGAGTTCGTCCTTGGGCGTGACATGGCCTGTGTTGTTTTTGTCAGGCATCTCATAGACAGGTTGTGTTGTGTTATACCCATCTGCAAACCAATCTTCGGGATTGGTGCTGAAACGAGAGCCGTAGGCACTTGTGATGGTTTGTGTTTCGGTGGGCGCAAACGCACCTGCATATACCGTAAACAGCGACAGAGCAACGGCTACCACAAGCAAACCGAGTAGGCTTTTCTTTAGTTGCATATCATATTTCCGTCCTTTTTTAAGATTTTTTATCGTGACATGATAATACAAATATATAATATAAAAAAAATTACTCTATGTCAATGGGTGACGCCCAATTTTTATGTAGAAAATTCCGCTCTATTTTTGGTTGTATTGAACACATCGCCACTTTTTTGAAAAAAACTTGATTGTCTGAAAAGAAAAATACAATGATTTATCCTATTTTGTGTTGCAACGGCAACGGATTTGTGGTATACTAATGACACAAAAACCAAAACAAAAGGAATACACATGAAAAAGCAACAACTGACCGAATGCCCCCTGTTTTACGGATTGGGGGAACATGAGATTGAGGACGCGCTTTCCCTATTCTCTGCCACACAAATCTCCTATGAGAAGGGGGCGCACATTATGACGCTCTCCGATAAGAGTACCCAATTTTGGCTTGTGCTATCGGGTACGGTGCACGTGTGCTGTGACGACGAGGAGGGACACCATATGATTATGGCGGTCGTGACGCCTTTTCACACCTTTGGAGAGTCTCTTTGCTATTTGGGTTTACATTCGGGCGTGTATGCAGAAGCCAAGACAAATGTGACACTTTTGTCCCTGGATGGCTCAATTTTGCGAGAACCCCCCCATTCTTCCCTACAATTCCTACTGCAACAGCGTTTTACCGCTATGCTTGCAAGGAAAGCATTAGAGATGAATGCGCGTATACAAATCCTGTGTAAACGTTCTATTCGAGATAAAATTTTCGCCATGTTTACTCATTATGGCGGTCAATCAAACGGCCGTGCCTTTTCTCTTCCTTTTGACCGCGCCGGTATGGCTTTTTATTTGGGCGTGGATCGCTCTGCCCTTTCCCGCGAATTATGTCGACTGGAGGACGGTGGGTATATTTCGTTTTCAAAAAATGAATTTTATTGGCATTTCCATTGATTTTTCTTTATTTTCGTTGCATATGCAACCGAAACATTGGATTTTTTTGGGTATAATGAAGAAAAAAACACAGAAAGTGAAACAGATATGAAAACCCTAAAAAAACTATTTTCTCTATGTTTGCTCCTTGCCCTCATGGTGACCGCTCTTGCATCCTGCCAAATCACCTCAGGCAGTGATACCTCTTCAGAAATTCGTATTGGCGGACTAAAAGGCCCTACTTCCATCGGTATGGCAAAGCTGATGGCAGATGACGAAGCCAGCATCACCCAAAACGATTATGACTTTACCATCGCCGGCACGGCTGATATGCTGACGCCCTTGCTTATTCAAGGTGAACTTGATATTTTGGCTGTTCCTGCTAATCTCGCTGCTACTTTGTATCAAAGAACAAATGGCGAAATTCAGGTGCTCGCCATCAACACCTTGGGTGTGCAATATCTCCTCAAAAAAGGCGATGTAAAACTCGACAGCTTGGCTGACCTTGCAGGCAAAACCATTTATGCGACCGGCAAAAATACGGTAAACGAATTTAACCTGCGCTATCTTTTGGCTGAGCACGGTTTGTCTATGGATAGTGACGTGACGGTGATTTGGAGCAGCGAGCCTGCAGAGGTCGTAGCCAAACTAAAAGCCGAACCCACCGCAATTGCTATGCTTCCTCAGCCTTATGTGACTGTGGCTGCCTCCAGCGTGGAAGGTCTTACTGTGGCGCTCAGTTTAGATGAAATTTGGACGTCGCTGGGAACGGATAGCCGTATGATTACCGGTGTTTTGGTCGTGCGCCGCAGTTTTGCAGAAAAAAATAAATCCAAACTCAGCAAATTCCTCGAAGAATATGAGGCATCTACCACTTATGTCAATGAGCATCCCGAGGAGGCGGCTGCTTGGGTGGAAAAATACATAGGCGTAAAAGCCCCCATTGCCACACAAGCCATTCCTCGTTGCAACATTACGTACATGGCAGGCCAGGAGATGTATCAAGCGCTCTCCGCTTACTATGAAGTGCTTTATTCTGTCAACCCCACCTCCGTGGGTGGCAAACTCCCTGACAAAGCATTTTACTACGGCGTAGAATAAAAAAATCATGCACGGTGCTCCATTTTTTGCACCGTGCAGTTTTCGCATAAAGGAAAAAAACATGAAAACTGCTCTCAAAAAAACAGTTGCCATCGCCATTGCCTTAGTGACATGGCAAGCCTTAAGCTATCTGCCTAAAATGAACATTGTATTGCCTTCGCCCATTGAAGTGGCAAAACGCTTTGCCACCATTTGGCAGGAGCCGAGCTTTTTTTCTGCCATCGGCTTTACACTAAAATACACAAGTTTAGGATTTCTTATAGGACTTTTGTTTGGCTGTGGACTCGCCATTTTGGCATCAAGATTTGAATGGGTAGAAACCCTGCTTTGGCCATACGTTTCCATCATCAAAAGCGTGCCGGTGGCATCCTTTATCGTGCTGATTTTCTGTACCTTTGTCATCTGGTTTGGGCCTTGGTCGCTTTCATGTGCCATTGCCGCTTTGATGGTTTTTCCCATTATGTATACCAGCACCCTTTCAGGTATTCGTTCCATTGACGTAGGGTTGGACAAAATGGCTTTGGTCTATAAAATTCCCTTTTGGAAAAAACTGCTGTATGTGAAGCTCCCGCAAATCAAGTCTCATTTTCTGTCGGGTTGCACAGTGTCTCTCGGACTATGCTGGAAATCGGGTATTGCGGCAGAGGTGATTGGACAAACAAGTGCTTCGATTGGTGGCGAAATTTTTAATGCGAAGTTTGCTTTCGATATGCCTGCTCTGTTTTGCTGGACGATCATCATCGTGCTCATCAGTTTTGCTTTTGAAAAATTGGTGCTGTGGAGTTTTGGTTGCCTATTTAAGAGATTGGAGAGATTGCCATGAAGGATATTCTATTTGAAAAAGTCAGTAAATCCTTTGGAGATAAAGTGATTTTTGATCAATTTGACGAGCAGTTTCCGCACGGTCAAGTGACCATGATCATGGCCCCCTCAGGCAGAGGAAAAACCACGCTACTGTCGCTGATTTTAGGGCTGGAGAAGGTGGACAATGGCCGTATTTTGGGGATACCCGACAACATTAGCGTTGCCTTTCAAGAGGATGCGCTTTGCCCGCAATTATCGGTACTGGACAATATTCGACTGGCTTTGCCACAAGTGGAAAAAGCAAAGATCATAGACGCACTTTGCGCCGTGGGACTCCAAGGCGAGCAAAATACCAAAGCCGCCGACTTATCGGGTGGTATGGGCAGGCGTGTGTCGGTGGTAAGAGCAATGTTACATGACGCACCGCTGATTTTGCTTGACGAGCCGTTTAGAGGTCTTGATGACAAAGCCAAAAGAGAACTTGGGGCGTTTATCTCCTCGCACCGAGGTGGAAGGACGCTGCTCTTTATTTCTCATGACGCCGCAGATTACACCTTACTTGGAGCATCAAAAATGGTCAATTTGTAAATCATTCGCCATTACCCCCCGTCAAAATATAAAAATAGCAGACTCGTCTCATCTATCCACTTTTTAGATAGAGAGAAAAAGTCTGCTATTTTTTTGGCTTTTTAGTAAGAAATCACGCAATCTTCGGTGATGGTAAAGTTGACATATACCTCTTTGCCATCTCGCAAAACGACCATTTCGACCACATCTCCGACGCGTACATTGAGCATGGCATCGACGAGCATAAAGGTGCGCGTGATTTTGTAGATTTTGCCGTCGATTTTAACGGAGAGGATGATATCGTCCACTTTGATTTTGCCTTCCACAAGAGAACCTTGGCTGATTTTGGTGACCGTCACCGCCTCGACGATGGTGACTTTGCCTGTCTTGATGTCATAGATAGCTTTGGAAGCAGAAGCGCCGAGCGTCACACCTAAAACGCATCTTTGCATGGTGGTGTGGCTTCCGTCTGCGCAGTAATCAATGATATTATCCGCCACACGGGTTGCCACCTTGACGGGAATGGCATAGCCGATGCTCTCTGTGGATACGTCAATGATTTTGGCATTGGTAATGCCAATGAGTCTGCCCTCTGCATCAAAGAGTCCCCCACCTGAGTTGCCGGGGTTGATGGGCGTGTCAATGCGGATCACGCGCATGGTCACGGTGGCGCTTTCATCTGCGGTGGTGAGCGCAATGGATTCTGAATCTACACATACAATACCTTTTGTGACCGAAATGCCGAGCGCCTCAGGATTGCCCACCGCTATGGCAGTTTGCCCTACGCTCACATTCTCGGATTCGGCAAGCAAACTCACCGCCATGGCATCGCTTTGACGAAGCACCTCGCTATCCCTGACTTTCAGCACGGCAATATCATAATAGACAGAACCGCCCACATAGGTGGCAGGGATGGCATATTGCGCATGCTCCATACCGTAAAGGCTCACCTTGATATCATCGCTGATACCATTTCCCTTGCTGTCGCTATCATAGATTACATGGAAATTGGTAATGATGTAGGCGTCGCCTTTGACTTTATCAAGCTGATAAATCACCCCTGAGCCTGCGCCTGAATACGTAGATACGCCTTGACTGAAAGTGGAATTGACGCTAACCACGGAAAGCAACGCTTTAGAGGAGACAGCCACGTCGCCTTGGGTGGTGGTAATATGAATTTGGTGATGATGAATTGTGGGAGAAAGAGAGGCCAAAAAATCATCAAAGGTGCCCACATTCCCTGCTTTCAGCCAAAGATCATAGGCAGAATCGCCTTTGAGTGAATCCAGCCATTCTTGCTCGGAGCCTGTAAATCCTTGCTCTACGGCTACATCATAGGGAGAGAGGGCCCCCCCTCTTTTGGTGCATCCCGTCGCAGACGTCAAAAGCATCACCACAAGCATGCATAATACCACTAATCTTTTCATTTTATATACTCCTTTGGGCGGAGAGTTCCGCTTATGTCTATGATACCCAAAAAACAAAATAAAGTCAAGTCTAAAACAGAAAAAAACAGACTGCCAAAAAGGATAACTTCATCTTTTTCTTGGCAGTCTATCTTTTTTTGAGATGATTATTTTACGTCAATGATGCTCTCATCCCATACGTCGGGAGCCTGGAAACCGAGCATATTGACCACGGTGGCAGCGACGTTAGAGAGTCCAAACGCGCCGCTCTTCAAAGTATATTGAGTTTTCGCCTTGGTGTTGTCGTAGATAATGAAAGGCACAGGGCGGAGGGTATGGCTGGTTTTGGCTTTGGGTTTGCCGGACTTATCTACCTTCACATCACCTGTTTTCTTGTCGATTTCATACATTTCATCCGCATTGCCATGGTCAGCGGTAATGAGGGCAACACCACCCAGACGATCAATGACGGGCAAAATGCGCGCAAGTTGCAGGTCAAGGGCTTCCATCGAACATTCGGTAGCGAGGAAATTGCCTGTATGCCCCACCATGTCACCATTGGGGAAGTTCACGCGGAGAAAACGATATTTGCCACTTTCAAGTTCTTCAATCAAACGGTCAGTAATCTCTGCGCATTTCATCCAAGGTCTTTGCTCAAAAGGCACAACATCCGAAGGGATTTCAATGTAGGTTTCGAGTTCTTCAGAGAATTTACCAGAACGGTTACCATTCCAGAAATAGGTCACATGACCGTATTTTTGGGTTTCAGAAATTGCCAATTGAGAGACACCAGCACCCACGAGATATTCACTCATTGTGTTGGTAATTTCGGGGGGAGAAACAAGATAGCGAGACGGGATATGAAGGTCTCCGTCATATTCGAGCATACCTGCATAGACCACAGAAGGCACATCGCCACGGTCAAACATATCGAAGGTTTCGTCGCCTTCAAAGGTTTTGGAGATCTCAATGGCACGGTCGCCACGGAAGTTAAAGAACACTACGCTGTCACCATCGTTGATAGTGCCCACAGGCTCACCACCCTCAGCGATGACGAAGGGGGGGAGGTCTTGGTCGATGACGCCAAGTTCTCTGCGGTAAGTGGAAATGGCTTCCTCGGCTGAGGCAAACTGTCTGCCCTCGCCCTTGACGTGAGTATGCCAGCCGCGTTCTACCATAGACCAGTCTGCACCGTAGCGGTCCATGGTGATTTGCATTCTACCACCACCAGAGGCAATTCGGCAATCAAAATTCACATCACGAAGAGAGGACAAAAAGTCTTCAAAAGGCAACACATAATCAAGCGCCGAGGTCTCTCCCACGTCTCTGCCGTCGAGCAGAATGTGAATGCGGACACGTCTTATGCCTTCTTGTTTTGCGCGAACGATCATGGCTTTGAGATGGTCGAGGTGAGAGTGAACGTTACCATCAGAAAACAGCCCTAAAAAGTGAAGTGTGCCACTGTCTTTGCAACCACCAATCACGCTCTTCCACGCATCGGAGTCAAAGATTTTACCAGAGGCAATAGAGTTGGAGACAAGCTTTGCACCTTGAGCAAATACTTGACCTGCGCCCAGCGCATTATGACCTACTTCAGAGTTGCCCATATCATCGTCAGAAGGGAGACCTACGGCTGTGCCATGGGCTTTAAGTTCTACCATGGGGTAGTCCTTCATTAGGCGGTCAAGGGTGGGGGTATGGGCAGCAGCGATCGCATTTGCTCCATTATTGGGGGCAATTCCTACGCCATCCATGACAATTGTGAGTACAGGGCCTTTGATGCCCTCAAATGTTTTCAGGGGTTTGAGTTCCATATTTTTATCCTCGTTTTCATATAATTCTAATGGTAGGTGGGTATCACACGTCGGCTTGTGAGATGTAGCGATGGGCGTTTTCGGCAATAAAGCGTTTTCTTGCAGGGAGAGCATCTCCAAGCAGGGTTTCAAACATGGTCTGCGTTTCTTTATCGTCGGCGGGCATGACCGCAATCAAACGGCGAGTGGCAGGGTTCATGGTGGTTTGCCACATCATGTCTGCCTCGTTTTCACCCAGACTCTTGGATCTCTGGAGGGTGTATTTTGTTGTTCCGAGTTTTTCCAGTATCTCTGCTTTCTCGCGCTCGTTATAGGCAAAG
>JAGBWH010000180.1 GCA_017629925.1 Clostridia bacterium | reverse complement strand
GTGGTCTGCAAACCCGAAGAAAGCCCCATGTGGTTTGAAAAATTGTGGCAAAATACCGTTGACCTGTTCAGAAGCATGGATATTCCCGTTCGCACCCTTGAATGTTGCTCCGGCGACTTGGCAGACCTGAAAGTGAAATCTGTGGACGTTGAGGCTTGGTCTCCTCGTCAACAAAAATATTTCGAGGTCGGCAGTTGCTCCAATCTCGGCGATGCGCAAGCCAGAAGACTGAAAATCCGCGTGAGTGGCAAAGACGGCAAATACCTCGCGCACACCCTCAACAACACCGTAGCCGCACCTCCTCGTATGCTCATTGCTTTCCTTGAAAACAACTTGGAAGCAGACGGCTCCGTCCGCATTCCCGTGGCGCTCCGCCCCTACATGGGTGGCAAGGAAAAAATCCTTCCTAAAAACTAATTCCACTGCAAAATAAAGAAAAAAGCATCAAACCCCATACTATTTATATGAAAATGTGGGGTTTGATGTTTTCCTATGAGGTAAAGTCATGCAAGAACAATCCCGTACGGAAATGTTGCTTGGCAAAAAGGCAATCGAAAAACTAAAAGGCGCTCGCGTGGCTGTCTTTGGCGTGGGTGGTGTTGGCGGTTATACCGTTGAAGCATTGGCACGCGCTGGTGTGGGTACACTTGATTTGATTGATAGTGACCGTGTCTCCCTTTCTAATATCAATCGTCAAATCATTGCCCTTCATAGCACAGTCGGAGAACTTAAAGTCGATGTGGCAAAAAAGAGGGTAGAGGACATCAACCCCCATGCCGTCGTGCATACGCATTCCATCTTTTATCTTGAGGACACCGCCTCTCAGTTTTGCCTGTCTGACTATGATTATATAGTAGATGCCATTGATACGGTAGCGGGCAAACTCACCCTCATTTGCGGTGCGCATGAGGCAGGCGTGCCTATCATTTCTTCGATGGGCGCAGGCAACAAACTTGATCCTACTGCATTCCGCGTGGCGGATATTTACGATACTGCCGTTTGCCCTTTGGCAAAGGTGATGCGCACGGAACTTCGTCGCAGGAAAATCCCTTCGCTGAAAGTCGTCTATTCAGAAGAATTGCCGCTTTCTCCCGTGCCAGATTCCGCTGACCAAACACAAGACCAAACATCCCCTCGTCGCAGCACCCCCGGTAGCATCTCCTTTGTGCCTTCTGTGGTGGGGCTGATTATTGCCGGAGAAGTTATCAAAGACTTGACAGGTGTGCGCGGCAACGGGATGGGCAAATAATGTAAATAATTATTAGCAATAACAAATAAAACACTCATAGAATAGAGAAAACCCCCTGCCTTTTAGCTGTCGGCAGGGGGTATTTGTTTTTGGGAGAATGTTTAGCCAACGATTTCTCCTACATGATTTAGGATGTATTTCGGGCGATAAGCAAATTGGTTGATATTGTCCATATTGGTCACACCCGTCAGCACCAGTACGGTATCAATCTCACTTTCAATACCTGCGATAATATCGGTATCCATTCTGTCACCCACAATGGCAACATCTGCTCTGTGGCAACCCAGTTTTTTCAGGGCATGGCGCATCATCAAAGGATTGGGCTTACCCACAAAGTAGGCTTGCTGACCGCAGGTCATTTCAATGGGGGAAATGAGTGCGCGGCAGGCAGGAATGATGCCTGTTTCGCTTGGGCCGGTGAGGTCGCTGTTGGTACCAATGAGTTTTGCACCGTTTTGCACCAGTTTGACAGCCTTTTCGATTTTTTCATAGCTGAGTGAACGTGTTTCCCCAAAGACCACATAGTCAGGGTTGACATCGTTCATAGAAAAGCCCGCTTCGTAAAGCGCGAAGGTAAGTCCCGGCTCACCGATGACATACACAGAGCCTTTTTTGCATTGGCTTGCCAAGAAGGATGCGGTGGCAAGTGCGCTGGTGTAGAAATGGTCTTCTGTCACTTCCAGCCCCATGCGTGCCAACTTTTGCGCCAATTCTCTGGGAGAGCGTTCGGGGCTGTTGGTTAAAAAGAGATATTGTTTGTCATTTTTTTGTAGCCATTCGAGGAAAGCAGGCACTTGGGGAATGATGCGGTTGCCGTGATAGATCACACCGTCCATATCACAGATAAAGGCTTGTTTATTACGTAAATTTTCCATGTTATACCTCTTGATTATTGGTTTTCTTGCCCTGCCACAGAAACGCCTGGCAAGGAGACGGCAAAAGGACCGCTGTAATATTCATTTTGGTAGCGTTCTTCGGAGAATTTGAGGCTGGATTTGCAATCGGCAAAATTACCGTTCACAGAACCGCCTGTGATGACATGGGTGTCTTTTCCGTCAAAATAGTAAGCGAGACGAATTTCACCGCCAAAGTGACCTGTCCACGCATCCATTTGGAAGTCGGAGAAACTCACCACATAAAGATGAGGTTCTTTTTGCATATCGGCAAGCGCAACACTTCCGCAGTCGCAGGAAAAGGCACGGTAGTCACCTGTCATTTCAATGCCGAGATAGGCGCAGAAACGGTCGCTGCCATGAATGGTACGTAGCACGTTTTTTTCGACCAACGGGCGGTCAATCATCGGAATACCTGAGGGGCTGTATGGCGTTTTCGCCACAAGAGAGAGGGAGATATCTTCTCCGTCTCCGCTGTCTTGCACCGCTTCGTTTACTTTCCATGCGCTATACCCCGCATAGATAGAACGGGCATCTGAGCGCGAGAGATAGTAGTCAAAGAGAGTGGCTACATAGTCTTCGGAGAGGAGCAGGGTATACTGACCACCTTTTAGGGTGGGACTTGCTTTCGCTCTGTCTTTGACACGGCGCAAAGCGGCTGTGACTTTTGCGGTCAAAGCATTGGCGTCTGGTGTGCTGTAAGAGAATTGGTGATGCATTTCCACATCTGTGGGGGTTTTGCATTGGGCAACGAATTCACCTTTATAGGCGTATTCGGAAAAAGTGATATCCGTGCCTGAGTAGGAGAGGATGTGGTGATGTAATGCATGAGAGAAAATCTCAGCAGAGTTCACAAATGCCACCTCGTCACAGTCTCCTGCCATGAGTGCCTCCGCCAAAAGCAACGCGCTGTCCTCCACAGGCATTTGGGCGGGGGCGGGGACATGGTCTTTTGCGGCATCAGGCAACCGGTAGGTGGGATTTGCCACAAAGGACGCGGCATAATAAGCCCCTTTGATGGCATTTTCCACCTCCTCTTTGGTATAAGATGAGGTGAGATGGGCGGTGGAAGAGCCTCTCATGGCTTTTCCGTTTTTCTCAAAATCACGATAGACCGTGACAAGATATTTTTTGGTGTGTTTCATGCGATGCATATCGAGATGGTGCAAAATGAAATAGAGTTCAGCACTTTCTTCTTCGGTCACATGAATTTGCCACACAGAAACGCCTGCTTTTTCTAACGCTTCTTTGATGATGCTTAACATATTTTGCTCTCCTCCTTAACCCAAACGGATTTTGGCTTTGATATATGGGCCACCGTCGGAGACTTTCACCCATTCTTTATAGCCTTTACCACACGCACCGCCACCGCCAAGGGAAACCACATCACTCATCATGGAAATGGATTTGAGCAGATCGGGCACATAGCCTGTGAGCACCACGGGGGAGAAAATACGCCCCGTCAGTTTTCCGTCTTTGATTTCTCGCGCGATATTCACCATGCATTGAATACCCCAGTTTTTGGGATCTTCCATACCGCTGGATGCATTTTCCAGTAGCATACCGTAAGAAATAGAGGAAATCATATCTTCGAGAGTATCTGTGCCACCTTCAAAGAAGGTGTTGGTCATGCGGGTATAGGCTTTGCGTTCGTAGCTTTCTCTGCGGCCGTTCCCTGTGGGCTCGGTGCCAAGGTGCATGGCTGACTGCGCATCGCTGATACCTGCTTTTAGAATACCGTGGTCAATGACGATGGTGTCATGTGCGAGTGTGCCCTCGTCGTCAAAGAAATAGGTTGCCACTTCGCGCGCCGAGCAAGCCCCGTCATGCATCGTCACAAGGGGAGATGCCACATATTCGCCGATATACTGTTTTGCCAAGGCTCTGTCTTTGACAAACATATCCATTT
>JAGBWH010000179.1 GCA_017629925.1 Clostridia bacterium | reverse complement strand
GTACAACCACCCATTGTCCCATTCCTATTTACCTCACATACATCATCATCAAGAGAAAAACAGGGCCACTCTAACTGCGGAGTAGCCCTTTTCGTTTTGTTTACGCTTTGCCAACCGAACCAAAGAGTTCCATTTTTTCTTTGACAGTTGCTTTAATCGCTTCTGTACCGGGCAGGAGGAGTTTACGGGGGTCAAAGCCCTTGCCTTCAAGGTCTTTTCCTGCTTCTACATAGGCGCGTGTAGCAGCGGCAAATGCGAGTTGGCATTCGGTGTTCACATTGATTTTGGCAACGCCAAGCTCAATCGCGCGGCGAATCATATCTGCGGGGATGCCTGTACCACCGTGGAGAACGAGGGGCATCTCACCCACTTGTTCATTGACCGCCTCAAGGGTTTCAAAGGAAAGGCCTTTCCAGTTTTCAGGATATTTGCCGTGAATATTACCAATGCCTGCTGCCAACATGGTAACACCCAAGTCAGCAATCATTTTACATTCAGCGGGATCAGCGCATTCGCCATTACCGACAACGCCGTCTTCTTCACCACCGATAGCCCCTACTTCTGCTTCCAGAGACAAGCCTTTTTGGGCGCAAACTTGCACCAACTCGGTTGTTTTTGCCACGTTTTCTTCGATGGGGTAGTGAGAACCGTCAAACATAACGGAAGAGAAGCCTGCTTCGATGCATGAATAGCATTGTTCGTAGGTGCCGTGGTCAAGGTGGAGAGCCACAGGAACGGTGATTTTCATAGTTTCCATCATGGCATTCACCATTGCTACAACGGTATTAAAACCACACATATATTTCCCTGCCCCAGCAGATACACCCAAAATCACAGGTGATTTGAGTTCCTCGGCGGTGGCGAGAATGGCTTTGGTCCATTCCAGATTGTTGATATTAAATTGGCCAACAGCATAGTGACCAGCTCTTGCTTTTTCAAGCATTTCTTTTGCATTAACTAACATGAAATTGCTCCTTTAAGATATTTATAGATTACATCAAACATTTTACACTATATTTACGCTAAAATCAATAGTTTTAGTCAAAATCTCTCACCAAAAAAGGTGATTTTTTTCGTCTTTTATATGTGAATCATTTTCAAAAAAAGCACATAAAATGGAATTTTTATTCTTTTTTTAAGTGATATAACTTTCGATACAGAAAACCAATGCCTAAAATCAGCCCCAGCATGATGATTATCCAATAGAATGTCCCAATGAGGTAGGGCATTTGACGAGAGAAGCCGAATATGCCCGCAGGAGAGTCAAAATGAAGAAAGAAATAGGGATATGGATCTCCCCTGCCAAAATCAAATCCCGACAAAATGAGGATGGTGGCAAAGATAAAGTAGAGGAGTGGGGGGATGACGGTATAGTAGACATGTTTTGTGGCTATCGCAGTTTTGTATTCATCCACAAAGAAATCAAAAATCGCGAGCAGTGGCACAAAAACATGAGTGAGCAGGCTGGATAAGGTCCACGCATGATAATCATTTTCAGCCGAACCGGGCGCGAGCACTGTGCAAAAAATCAAGGCGGTGAGGGTGATTGAGACGGTGAGCACGAATTTTATCACATAGCTCGTCTGCTTTACCTTTTCGCTTTTCCCCCATGCCCCCATATAAGGCAATAAAAGCAAAAATAGCATCATAAGGCCTATCCAAATATTCGATAAACCAGTAAAATAGAATAACCGCTTTGTAGGGTGGGAATACCCATCCAGATCATAGCGGAGCATACTCAAAATAACGCCTGAAATCGCCCCGACGAAAGTCAAGAGTTTCAAAGCAAAAGAACATTTGCCTCTCATCTTCTGAAAAAGAACCTTTCTATGGTAAGTGATAGATGTATTATAGCACTTCCCTCTTTTCCTGTCAACGAAAACAGAAAAATGGCGTGGGGGAAAGCGTGAGATTTCGCCTCTTTTTCTATGTGGTTTGAACAGTTTTATGAAAAGGTATATGTACATTTACCACAAAAATAATAGAGTGTGATAGAATTATTTTGGGCATACTTGTAATAAAGACAAGAATATGCTATAATAATTTAGTAAATTGGAATGAAACATCCACAAAAGAAACCAAGAAAGGTCAAAGAAATGGTAGAAATTATTTTTCGCGATAAAAAAATGACTGTCCCCGTGGGCACAAGAGTCATTGACTTGCTTGCTCCCGAAGAAAAATGTCAATATATTGTGTGTCAAATCGGCGCACAAATCAAAGAACTCAATTATAAAATCACCCCCCATAATCAAGGCATGGCCATTTCCCTTTTAGGGCTTGAGCATATTGAAGCCGGAAAGGCCTACGAAACCACTTTGCGTTACCTCATCGCCATGGCGTTTCACAAACTCTACCCCAAACTGGAAATTCGTTTCAGTTATCATGCGTCTCGCTCTATTTTTTGCCAAGTGCTCACCCCCGGCTTTAATATGTCTCGTGCGGCGAATGCCATCAAAGATGAAGTGAGACGCACCATTGAAGCCAACCTGCCCATAGAGCGCATTACCACAAGCATCCCCGAAGCCGAGAGAATTTACCACGAAGCGGGCTATGATGACAAATCCGATATCCTCAAATATCGTCCTGAAAGTACAGCCCATCTCTACAAATGCGGAGATTATTATAACTATATGCATAGTTACATGGTAGCTTCCACAGGATGCATTAAAGAGTATCTAATTGAGCCATATAGCCCCGGTTTGATTATTCAATACCCTCGCTATGAACTTGGCGCAACCATTCCCGAATTTGTGGAAGAGGCGACCTATGGCAGAACTTTGCAAAAGGCTTACTTATGGGCTAAAAAGACGAATTTGCAGTCCGTCACCCAAGTCAACGGCAATGTTGAAGACAATAAATTCCTTGAAATGGTGCAAATGTGCGAAGCCAAACACAACCGTATGCTATCTGACCTTGGTTCAGTTATTGAGGCAGATATCTCAAATATTCGCCTGATTTGCATTGCCGGGCCAAGTTCAAGTGGCAAGACTACTTTTTGCAATCGTCTGCGCATTGAATTGCTGTCTCGCGGTATCAATCCTGTGACCATTTCCATGGATGACTACTATATGGAAAAGACAGAAATCGCAAGAATTCAGGGAAAACCTTTGGCAGAACTTGATTTAGAGCACATCAACTGTCTGGATATTGCCTTGTTTAATCATGACTTGTTTGATTTGATTTGTGGCGAAGAAGTGACACTTCCACGCTTTAATTTCAAAACGGGCAAGCGCGAAGTGGGCAAAACCATCCGTGTAGAACAAAACAGCCCCATCATCATCGAGGGCATTCATGCTTTGAATGAAAAACTCACATCTTCCATCCCCAAGCACCAAAAATTCAAAATCTATAATGCCCCTCAACTCCAAATGAACCTCGACAACCACTCCCCCCTCAACACCACCGACCTACGTCTGCTCCGCAGGATCGTGAGAGATATGCGCTCTCGTAATTGCCCTGCCGCACAGACCATTGATATGTGGCAATCGGTCAGAAGTGGCGAATTCAAGTGGATATACCCCAACCAAGAGGGCGCAGACTTCGTCTTTAATTCTGCGCTCGAATATGAGCTTTGCGTGCTCCGCACGAAAGCCCTCCCTGCCCTGCGCGAAATCGCATACGACGACCCGCGTTTCTTGGTGGCAAACCGCCTTATCAAATACCTCAAATACTTCCTGCCCATCGAAGACGAGAGCATCATCCCCTGCAATTCTCTTATTCGTGAATTTATCGGCGGAAGTTGTTTTGAGACCTAAAATTCATCCTTTTATGCCCTCGCACCGCGAGGGCATATTGCTTTTTTTAAGCCAATATATTGCCTAACAGAAAAAAGGGAGAGCATTTCGGTATATAACCGATTGACTCTCTCTTTTGCTTTTATGTATCAGAGTTGGGGCTTATCCATTTTTGTTTGTGTTCACCACGATATTCGCACCGTCGGTGACGTAGGTAATCGTGCCTTCAAGGTCTGTTCTGTTGACCTGTACACCAATATACGACAGTCGATTCAAAATCACCCCGTGGGGATGCCCATACTCATTATCTTTGCCGCAACTAATCGCAGCGTAGCGAGGCGAGACGGCACTAAGAAAGGATTGGTTTGTGGAGGTGTAAGACCCGTGATGGCCCACCTTTAAGACATCTGCGCGCAATTCTTCTTTTGAAAAACGTGTGAGAAGCTGACGTTCCATCATACTTTCCATATCTCCTGTAAACAGGAACCGTACACCGCCATACGTGGCGCGCAGGACAATGCTGGCATTATTGACATTGTCATCCGGTGAAATGGGGGCTAAAATGCGAAAATGCACGGCTTCCCAGCTAAACTCATCACCTGCACGATAAAGAGAAGCGCCCTCTCCACCCGTATTCACCTCTTGGCTGGCATCAGTTTCCACCAAATGCACATCGGCATCAGAATTCAAAATTGCCTGTAATGTATTGCGATAAGCGTAACTACTATAACTCGCATCGGGCAACATGACATTCTTAACTTGATAAGTATTCAGCACATCAACGGCGGCACCGATATGGTCGCCATGAGGGTGTGTTAAGATAAGCCAATCAATTTTATCCACATTGTATCGGCGGAGCAAAGCCATATACTGTGCTCTGTCACCAGAGGAGTAGTTGCCGGCATCTATGAGCATGAATTGATCTTTATACGATAGCAAAATACCATCCGCTTGACCAACGTCCAAAATGCGAACATATAGAAACTCATCTAATGGTACGGCTTTTGTCGTGGTGCTTGCAGTGGTGGTATGATCTTTGCCACATCCGAGTAGCCCACCCAGCAAAAAGGTGAAGAGCAAAAGAAGGGCAAGCGAGCGATATAGGATTGTTTTTTTCATACTTCCTTGCTTTCTGTCAAAAGATTAGGACAATGTATTTCTGCCTTCAATTGCATGGCGCAAAGTGATTTCATCGGCATATTCCAATTCACCGCCCACGGGAATACCATAAGCAAGACGGCTAACCTTCACACCCATGGGGCTAAGCAACCGAGCCAAATACATGGCGGTGGCTTCTCCCTCAACGCTGGGGTTGGTGGCAACGATGACTTCTTCAATTTCGCCTTCCCCGATACGTGTGAGTAGTTCGTGAATATGAAGTTGCTCAGGGCCAATGCCATTCATGGGAGAAAGAACGCCCCCCAGCACATGGTACAGCCCACGATAAGCACGAACACGCTCGACTGCCATCACATCACGGGGATTTTCCACCACACACACCAAGTTGCGGTGGCGGTTTTCATCACTACAAATTTCGCAGATATCGCCCTCTGTGAAATTGCAGCAGATTTTGCAAAAATGGATACCGTCTCGTACCGCCAGCAAGGCATCTGAGAAGGCTTCTATTTCTTCTTTGGGCAAATTGAGCACGGAAAATGCCATGCGGACGGCGGATTTGCTCCCCACCCCAGGCAATTTACGGAATTGCTCAATTAGTCTTTGAAGCGGTAATACGTAATCTGCCATTAAAACAGCCCCGGCAAACCGCCGCCAAAACCACCCATCGCACTCATAGGACCTGTGATTTTCGCCATTTCTTGGGCTTCTGTTTCATCTACTTTACGAATGGCTTCGTTGATGGCCGCCATGACGATGTCTTGCAAAGTTTCCACATCATCGGGATCTACCAACTCAGGCTCAATCTCAAGGGCAAGGATTTGGCGTTTGCCATTGATTTTCACATGAACAACACCACCGCCCGCACTAATTTCATATTCTGCCGCATCAAGTTCGGCGCGTTTTGCCTCCATATCGGCTTGCATTTGTTGGGCTTGTTTGAGCATACTTTGCATATTGCCCATGCCATTGTCGGGAATTCTGACTTTCATATTCTATCCTCCAAAATTCAATTAAAAACTAAATGGATCGCTATCCCCTTGGGGCGCCATGTCAATGACGGCGTAACCGAGTGTGGGATTGCAGGTGGGATCACCCTCTGACGTAAGGGATAGTAATAGTTTCATGGTGGCTTCATCGCGTAGCATCATGTCGCCCATGACATCACGTTTGATGGTGAGGCAAAGTTTGCCTTCGGCAGTAAGTGCCGCCCTGACTTGTCTGAGTACAGATGCAAAATGGGGCTTCACCGTCTCAAAGGTGGCAAGCACCTCTCTCCAATTTTTGACAGGTCTCATGCCCTGCTC
>JAGBWH010000178.1 GCA_017629925.1 Clostridia bacterium | reverse complement strand
GGACATTTCATATTTTGCCTCCCCATCATTTGGTTAATTCTACTCTAATATAACATTATAACATATTTATACGACTTTGTAAACCCCAAAAAATATTTTTTTGATAGGATTTTTGAAGGGATTGTGATGGCGAGATAAAAAAATCAAACTCAAATATAAAAAAACAGGCGCAGAGGGGCGTTCTGCGTGGGCAAAAAGAAAAAAATAGCAAACTTTTTGGCGTTTTGCTCTTTACTATTGGGAAAAATTAGGGTATACTATACCCGTAAACAACAAAAAAACAAGGAGTATTTCACATGAAAGTTGCTGTGATTACAGGAGCAGGCGGTGTGCTTTGCGGTGCATTTGCAGAAGCACTCGCGCAAGACGGATACGCTGTGGCGTTGCTGGACATTAACGAAGCGGCTGCCAATGCCAAAGCAGAGGCAATTTGCGCTGCGGGAGGTGTGGCAAAAGCGTATGGCGTGAGTGTGCTTGATAGAGAGGCGCTCGAGGACGTACACCAGAAAATATTAGCTGACCTTGGCCCTTGCTCTTTGCTTCTAAATGGTGCAGGTGGCAACAGCCCCAAGTGCACGACCACCCACGAAGAATATGAAAAAGGGGACGAGGTAGCCACTGATATTTCCACCTTCTTTAATTTACAGGAATCTGGCTTTGACTTCGTTTTTGACCTCAATTTGAAGGGGGTTTTGCTTCCTACACAGGTTTTTGCTTCTGATATGCTTGGAAAAACCGGTTGTAGCATTGTCAACATTTCCTCTATGAACGCCTATCGCCCTCTCACAAAAATCCCTGCTTACAGCGCGGCAAAAGCGGCGGTAACAAACTTTACCCAATGGCTTGCCGTTCACTTTGCACCTGCAGGCATTCGCGTGAATGCCATTGCCCCTGGCTTTTTTGTGACAGCGCAAAACAAATCTTTGCTCTTTGACGAAAATGGCAATCCCACCCCCCGTACAGAAAAAATCCTTCGCGCTACCCCGATGAACCGTTTTGGCGATGCCAAAGAATTACTCGGCACTCTGCGGTTTTTGGCAGATCCCGAAGCGGCTGGATTTGTGACGGGTGTGTGTATTCCCGTTGATGGCGGTTTTTCTGCTTATTCCGGCGTGTAAAGGAGATATACAGATGAAAATGACGTTTCGTTGGTATGGAAAGGGCGATAGTATTCCCCTTTCGTATATCAAACAAATCCCCAATATGAGCGGTGTAGTCACAGCGGTCTACGACGTTCCCGCAGGACAAGTGTGGCCTGAAGAAGCCATCATCGAACTGAAAGCACTCGCAAACCAAAATGGGCTTGAGATGGAAGTGATTGAGAGCGTACCCGTCCACGAGGATATCAAACTGCGCCGTGGCAAGTGCGATGAATATATCGCCAACTACGCAGAAAACATTAGACGCCTGGCAAAACACGGTGTCAAATGCATCTGCTATAACTTCATGCCTGTCTTTGACTGGCTACGCACCAATCTCCACCACATGGCAGAGGACGGCTCTTTTAGCCTGTCCTATAATCATGAAGAAATCATGTCACTTGACCCTGCTGCCCTCTCACTGCCCGGTTGGGACGAAAGCTATGCGCCAAGCGAGCTGAAAGCCCTGCTCGATGCCTACAAAGGCATGACACACGAAACCCTCTTTTCTAACTATTGCCACTTCCTCGAAGGGGTGATGCCCGCTTGCGTGGAAACGGGCATGAATATTGCCGTTCACCCAGACGATCCGCCGTGGGATATTTTCGGTTTGCCTCGCATTGTCTCGTGCAAAGAGGACTATGAGCGTCTTTTTGCCGCTTTCCCCCAAAACAACAACGGCATTACCTTCTGCACAGGCTCACTTGGCGCAGGAAGAGACAACGACCTGGTACAAATGGCATACGACTATGCCAAACGCGGTAAAATCCACTTTGCCCATATTCGCAACATTGCCTACGAAGGCGACTATGGTTTCTGCGAAGTTGCCCACAAAACAGAGGCAGGATCTCTGCCCATTTATGACATTGTGAAGGCCTTGGTCGAAGGTGGCTTTGATGGCTACGTTCGTCCCGACCACGGCAGACACATTTGGGGCGAGGAAGGTAAGCCCGGCTATGGTCTATACGACAGAGCCCTTGGTGCTGCCTACCTCAATGGTTTGTTTGAAGCCATAGAAAAGAAATAATTTAGAAAAATCTATGAAAATCAAAAAAGCAAGCGCAAAACACTCCTTTTGATGTTGTCGTACGCAAACAAACACAAAAAGAGGTTGCTCTGTTATTCTTAACGGAGAAATCGGAGGCACAAAATTTCGGCAGAGAATTTGTCTTCTCTGCCGATTTGTGATATAATGGAAGCCATAAAACTTTGGGGGAGTAAGTATGTCGCTTGATTACAACAAAAAGAATATTACTCTTGCAAAAAATCTTCGTAAAAATGCTACACCGCAGGAGAACCATCTGTGGTACGATTTCCTATCAAAATAT
>JAGBWH010000177.1 GCA_017629925.1 Clostridia bacterium | reverse complement strand
GCTTTTCTTTATATACCACAGGGAACGCCATAAAGTAGTATTTTTGGAAGGCGCGGCCGACTTCACTCTTTTCCGTGTCGGTAAAAAAGTAAATAACGTCTTCATTCATACATTCCGCAATGGTTTTTGAATACGGGGTAAGCAACAAAGTTTTGACGTCTACGACACCAATGAGGTGACGGTTGCCGTCGGTGACATAACAGTTATACACGCTTTCTTTATCATACGCCAAACGACGAATGGTGGCAAAGGCTTGCTCAACGGTCATCTCTCCATTGAGGCGCATATATTCGGTGGTCATCAGCCCCCCTGCACTATCCGAATCATAACGGAGCAGTTCGTTGATGGTATGGCGGTTTTCGGGGGTACTGTTGCTCAAAATACGCTTAACCACAGAGGCAGGCATTTCTTCCATCATGTCAACGGTATCGTCCAGATACAACTCAGCCAAAACGCTCTGCAATTCTCGGTCGGTGAAAATGCCAATCAAACTCTCTTGTAGGTCTGCATCCATTTCAGCAAAGGCTTGCGCTGCCAGTTCCTTGGGAAGAATACGATAGACCTTGGCATAAAGCTCTTTGGGTAGGGCATGGAAAATCTCGGCAATATCCGCCCCCTCCAAGCGAGACAACTCATCCTTAAGGGCAGCAAGCTGTTGCTTTTGCACCATTTCTTCTATTTTTTGGGCGTCAAGTATTTGTAGAACTTCTTTAATATCTTGAATTTCTTGCATGCTTTTGCCTCGCTAATCTACTTAATTATTTCTCTCATTATCATATACTTTTTTTGTAGATTTGTCAACTACCTATCGCCACCACTTGAGCAGAAAGGAAAAAATATGTCGAAAAAACCAGTTCTTTTGTGTAGTGCTTGCCTTTTGGGAGAGCCTTGCCGATATGACGGCAAAAGCGTGCCTTCAAAAGAGGTGCTTGCCCTTGCTCCGTATGCAGAATTTATCCCCATCTGCCCCGAAAGAGACGGTGGAATGAACACCCCTCGCCTCCCCTCTGAACGCTGCGGAGAACGAGTCATCAATACGGCAGGAGAAGATAATACTACTTATTTCCAAAAAGGGGCAGAACTTGCCGAGCAAACCGGCGAGGCACACGGTTGCCGTATCGCTATCTTAAAAGAAAAAAGCCCATCCTGCGGCACTCATTTCATCTATGACGGCACATTTTCCCGCACCTTAAAAGAGGGAGAGGGGATATGCGCGGAGCGTCTAAGAAAAGCGGGATTTGTGCTCTTTTGTGAGACAGAACTTGCCAAGGGATTGCCTCAGGCACTCAAAGAATATTTAAAATTATCATAATCAAAATATCTGCTATTATCCAAGGAAGATAATGGCAGATTTTTTTATAGTGTCATATCCCTCGCCCACCGCATACCCTAAAAACAGAATAAAAGCGAAAAAATGGGGAAGAAAAAAATGGCTGAATGTGAATATTTGCACCAATTAAAAGTCGGACAAATCGCCACCGTCTCAGCACTTTACCTCAAAGACGATATCAAAAGACGACTACAAGATATCGGTCTTGTGGTGGGCACAGAAGTGGAATGCCTTGGCAGAAGCCCATTTAATGACCCCACGGCCTACCTCATTCGAGGGGCAGTGATCGCGCTGCGAAAAGAAGATGCCAAAGGGGTGGCGGTAGATATGAAGAAGTAGGGAGAGGGTATGTTTGAGCGCATACGAAACGATAAAAAATGCGGAGGTCAGAAAGCCTCCACCATCCTACTTGCGGGCAATCCCAACGTAGGCAAAAGCACGATTTTTAATCACCTGACAGGTATGCACCAACATACAGGCAACTGGACAGGAAAAACGGTATCCTCTGCGAAGGGCACACATAGAAAAAACGGGCGAGAGATTGAAATATTGGATATTCCGGGCACCTATTCCCTTTTCGCTCACTCCCCCGAGGAGGAGGTAGCAAGGGATGAAATTTGCTTTGGAGAGCACCGTGGTGTGGTCGTGGTGTGTGATGCGACGTGCCTTGAGAGAAATCTCAATTTGGTTTTGCAAATACTGGAAGTTACCCCCAGTGTTATTTTGTGTGTCAATTTGCTGGATGAAGCTAAACGAAAACACATTACCCCTGACCTTTTGGGATTGTCTCGTCGTTTAGGCATTCCCGTTGTGGGATGTGTGGCGCATAAAAAGCGAACCTTGCGCCCTCTCGTGCAGTGCATTGAAAATGTACTTAAAGATCCGCCTGCCCAGTGCACGAAAGTCAATTATGGAGATGACATTGAGCGAGCCGTCGCACTTTTAGAGACGGCGCTTTCGAGCGTATCACTCAAAGGTCTCTCCCCTCGCTGGGTGAGTTTGCGGTGTCTAAGCGGAGACGATGCGCTACTTAAAAACATAGAGGATTATCTCGGAGAGGAGATTTTTTCCTCTCCCCACATTGAGCAAGCCATAAACGAGGCGAGAGCAACGCTCGGCAAAATAGAGGTAAGCGAATGTATTGTGACCACCCTTGTCAAAACCGCCGAGCGCATCGCCTTGGATGTGGTCAAAAACAAGGCAGACCGCCACTTTGACCACACCCTTGACAAATTGCTCACAGGCAAAAAAACAGCGTTTCCCTTCATGCTTTGCTTGCTGGGATTCATTTTATGGCTCACGGTGGTAGGCGCAAATCATATTTCGGATGCCCTTTCTTTTTACTTTTCAAAAGGCGAAAGTTGGCTTTTTGAGGTGCTCCAATCATGGGGAACACCCGAGTGGCTCTATAAAGGATTGGTTTTGGGGGTGTATCGGGTGACGGGTTGGGTGGTGGCGGTGATGCTTCCCCCCATGGCGATTTTCTTTCCTCTCTTTACCTTACTTGAAGATATCGGGTATCTGCCACGAATGGCTTACAATCTGGACCGCCCCTTCGCACGATGCAATGCCTGCGGAAAGCAAGCGCTCACCATGTGCATGGGGCTGGGGTGCAATGCGGTCGGTATTATGGGGTGCCGCATTATCCAATCGCCAAGAGAGCGGCTGCTCGCCATGCTCACCAATACCCTAACACCTTGTAATGGGCGGTTTCCTTTGCTTTTTACGCTAAGTTTTCTATTCTTTTCCGGTGGAGATACCTTCCTTTCCGCTTTGTGCCTTTTGATGGTGTTGCTACTCTCACTTTTCATGACGTTTTTGGTGACCAAACTACTTTCGCTCACCTTTCTGCAAGGAGTGCCTTCTTCTTTTATTTTGGAATTGCCTCCCTATCGAAAACCTGAGGTCACTCGGGTACTCATCAGGTCGTTTTTAGATAGGACATTGCGCGTTTTGGGTAGAGCGGTAATGGTGGCTGCCCCGGCAGGACTCGTGTTATACCTACTTGCCAATATCACCGTAAGAGATGGGAGCCTTCTTTTTCATTTGTCTTGCTTTTTAGACCCATTTGCAGAGTTACTCGGCATGGACGGCACGATTTTGCTCGCTTTTATCTTGGCATTTCCTGCCAACGAAATTGTGATGCCCATTATTTTGATGGGCTACCTTTCAGGCGATGCCTTAAGCGAAGTGCCTTCCCTTTCCGCCTTAAAAGAGATCCTGCTCGCCCACGGCTGGTCATGGCAAACTGCCATATCGGTGATGCTTTTTTCCCTCTTTCACTTTCCTTGCTCCACGTCTCTTTTGACATTTTATAGAGAAACAAAATCTAAAAAATGGACGGTGGTGGCATTTCTGCTCCCCACCCTTTTAGGAGTGGTTTGCTGTATGGGTTTTCATTTTTTGACAAAATTGTGGTAAACCTATACTTTTTCAAAATGCGACAGGGGTTTCTTAATATTTTGCAGTTTTTGATATAAAAATGTCTATTCAATGTAAACTATTATTGTCATATTTTGTTGGCTTATGATACGAGAACGTACCCACTATCCGTCACATATAAAAAGGTCAACATAGAGAGATAAAAGCCTTTTCCAAGGCGGTAGATGCAACATGAAAAAACTTTTTTTGGTAAAATTTGGTTTTTCTGTTGACAGTCCATCTGTTTCATGGTATAGTAGACACACAAAAGACGTAGAAAACAAAAGAACGCTAAATGATTTTTTTGGCGTTCTTTTTATTTTTTTGAAAGGGGGCTTTCATGTCGCCATTATTTTTCGGGGTAGCCACTGCGCTGATTACCCCTTTTTGTGAGATGGGCATTGACTTTCCTGCACTGGGCAGGCTACTGCAAAGGCAAGTAGATGCGGGCGTGAGTGGGTTGGTGGTGGGGAGCACCACAGGAGAAGGAACACTTCTCACACCATCTGAAAAAATCTCGCTTCTCCGTTATGTTTCTGCCTTCACCGAGGGCAAAATCTCCATCATTGCCGGGGTGAGTGCGCACACAGCCAAACAAGCCATCGAGATGGGCATAGAGATGGAAAACGCAGGTGCAAATGGTCTGCTCGTGATGACACCGTATTTGACGGGTGTGACGCAAGATGGTTTAGTCGACTTTTACGGGCAGGTCGCCATGGGATGTGCGATGCCTTTT
>JAGBWH010000021.1 GCA_017629925.1 Clostridia bacterium | reverse complement strand
GACAAGTTTCTGTCGAAACTTGTCGTTTTTTCTTGGCGCAGGAAGAGGGATTCGAACCCCCGTGCCTTGCGGCAAACGGTTTTCAAGACCGCCTCGTTATGACCACTTCGATATTCCTGCAAAAGATGGCATCGTTTCGCGTGCTATGCCATGCCGAATAGTTCGGCTACGCGTTTTTGCAAAACTTATACCAAATATTTAGTTTTCGCTGTTTCAGCGAACAGTATGTATACTATCACATTTTAATGGGATTGTCAAGTGATTTAGAAAAAAATAACAAAGCGAAAACGGAATTTCTTTTGCCACTTTGCCATTGACTGCTGCCAAAACACATATTTCGCCAACAAATAAGAACCATTCAAAACAATCTATCTACTTTCATGCGTTCTTTAGGCGTATTCCGGCGGCCCGCAATGTGGGGTCTTTGCGCGCGCACTTGTCTGGTTAGATGATTGTTTAATCTATATTTTTCCCTTTGAAATGGCAGGGGTTTTGCTTGATTTCAAAGAATTTGCTTTTAGAATGTAAATAAAAGTATGCAAAAAAGTGAAAAAACGGGCATTTGATAGCGATTTTCCACGAAAACGAGTAACACTCACCAATGGTAACAATCACCAAAAAACACCCCTCTTTGTTGTGCTAATTCTACAAATTAATGAACTTTATTATATAGATATTGATTTTATGGGCGATAAATGGTATAATGTTTGTGTTTCAAAAGAATTCGGAGGAAACATTCATGATGAACAGAAAAATTCTTTCCCTGCTTTTTGCCGCTATTATGCTATGCTCTTGTGTGCTCAGCTTATCGTCATGCGGTAAGGTGATTGAAGATGGTGCGGAAATTAGCGTCTATTTGTGCGATGAAATCTACGACTTAGACCCCGCCGCTTCCTACACAGACGACAATAGCCTTATGCTAATCAGTATGTTGTTTGAGCCTTTGTTCGGCCTTGACGACGAAGGTAAAATCGTATTTGCTGCAGCTGAAGATTATGAAATCGACAAAGATACAGGCGATTTGGTGATTGAGTTGCGCGAGTCTTACTGGAATGATGGCAGACGCGTGCTTGCAGGTGATTTTGTATATGCTTGGCGCAGAATTATGCGTCCTGATTTTTCTTCTCCTGCCGCTACATTGCTCTATGATGTGAAAAATGCCGTGAACGTCAAGTCCGGCAATTTGAAACTCGATAGCAATGGCAACCCAACAAACGACAGTTATAGTGTGTACGATCTGGGTGTCAAAGCGGAAGATGAAAAAACCATTCGCATTTCTTTCGAGCATGAAGATGTTGACTACAAAGCCTTTATCCACAACTTGGCTTCCGTTATGCTCTCGCCCGTGAGTGCAAGCAACGTAGAAAGCGGACCTGATTACTGGACAAAAACAGCGGGTACTCTCTACTGCAACGGTCCTTTCGAACTTCAACAGCTCAACTACCTGTACGGCTATTTGACACTTGCCAGAAACAATGGTTATCATCGTCCTTCCGGCTCTTCCAAAGCGATAGATGCATACGTCAAACCCGGCTATATTCGTACCCTGTGGAAAACAGATGCCGACCTTTCCAAAGGCGACTATCTGGATAAGATGTACGACTATGTTGAGAAAAATGTTATTTTCTACATTGGCTCTCTTGACTACATCAATGATTCCGGAAACGGCGTGACCGACAATGCTCATCGCGGTGCCGCAGAAAATCTCAAAACCGTCAATCGTCTCTCCACATATACTTATGTGTTCAATCATGAAAATGAACTGTTCTCCAATCCCGAAGTACGTCGCATTTTGGCTGCTGTCATTGACAGAAACGAAATCATCAACAATTGTGTCATTCACGGACAAGCCGCAACAGGTTTGGTTCCTCCTGCTGTGATGAATGATTCTCGCCGCAATTCTTTCCGCGAGGAAGGTGGCGATTTTGCCCTGTTGAGTCAGCCCATGTCCATTGAAGATGCAGCCGCCCGCTTGGCTGAACTGAATGTCACACCCGGCGAATTCACCATCGCTTACAACAAAGACCATCCCGACGAAGAAGCCATCGCTTACTATGTCAGCGAATTGTGGGGACAACTCGGCTACACCATCAATATTAAGGGTGTTGGCTATCGTAATTTGGTTGTAGACGAAACCACTTATCGTGACAGCGGTATTCAAGTAGACTACGAAAATGGCGACTTTGACGTCATTGGTATTGATATGCAAATGCTGGGCGCTAATCCTTTCCCCATTTTTGCAACCCTTACCTCTACAATGAGCGGTAATGCAGGCGGCAAGAACAATGCCAAATGGGAAGATGATCAATACAATCGCCTCGTTGCAGAAGCTTTGGCACTCTCCGATATGGGAGAAAGAGCTGAAAAACTGCACGAAGCAGAAGCGTATTTGATGGAAAAAATGCCCATCGTACCCCTCTATTTCAAACAAACCTACTATGTGCAAAACGAAAAAATGCTCAGCGGTGTAGACTTTGGTTATCATGGATTCCCCATCTTCACCGAGGCTGAACTGGATGATTACGACAAATATTTCTTTGACGAAATGGATAAAATATTCTTCCCCAAAGAAGAGGAAGACGAATAATCAAGAAAATGGATGACTGGGAGGTGGCGTCAAATGGACATTCCATTGTTACAAGATAAAACAGACATAAAAATATTCATTCTGTCGCTACTTTCCGGCATCACAGATCCCCTGACTTATGGGACGATCCAAGAGATTATCTGCCGTGGAGGCAGAGTCAATGCTTTCGATTTTGCCCAATGTTTCTCCGAACTTGAAGAACTGAATTTGATCATCGGCGATATGGGCATTGACGAAAAGGTATATCAGGTATCCAGAAGCGGTCTTGAAGTGGCATCTGAATTGCAAAGCAGCATTGCCCAAAACATTCGCCGCGCAGCGGAAGTGGAGGCAAGCCGATTGCTATCGCTGAGAGAGCAAGGTGCGGAGGTCAAATGCGAAATTGAGACAATCTCCCCCTGCCACTATCTGATTAAATGCCAAATCACAGACCTTAAAGGGCAACTCCTCAAAGTCGAATACCGTGTCACTTCACTCGCCACAGCAGAAAAAATGAAAGAGCATTTTAGAGAAGCTCCCGAGGTGGTCGTGCAGGGTATGTTGTCTCTGCTCACAGGGGATGTGGATTATTTGTTTGAGTAATTTGTGCTTTTTTTGCAAAAAAATGAGATTTTTCGCAAAAATCATAAAAATTGCTTGACAAATTGTTTTGATGTGATATAATTAAAATTAAAGTTAAGAAATTGTAAATTTTATGAATATGAAAGAAAGCGCACTTGCAGACCTCTTAAAAGCCATAAAAGAGGGAAGCGATGTGGCATTTGAAACACTGATTGCCCAATATGAACCTTTACTTTGCGCAAGCGTAAGCAGGGTGCAATGCAAATTAGCCCCGCTTGTCGCAGACGAGCAAGATATCATGCAAGAAGCCAGATGCGCCCTTTATCGCGCAGCGATGAGTTTTTCCTTTGAGCAAGCACATGTTACGTTTGGGTTATACGCTGAAATTTGTATTCGCAATGCGCTCACATCAAAATTTTTGCGCAAAAAACCTTCATCAGAGTGTTCTCTTGATGAAATAGTTGATAAAGGCATCGAGCCCGCCTCACCACTCGGTGATGCGCTGGACACTTTAATTGAAAACGAAGCGGCAGAGCTTCTTTATGCAATTATTCGCCGTACATTATCTCCCCTTGAACTCTCCGTGTTTGAACTACACGAGCAAGGGCTTTCCACATTGGAAATTGCCACAAGATTATCTCGCAGTCAAAAATCTGTTGAGAATGCATTGGCAAGAGCGGTGAAAAAATTGCGCAAGATGCTTGCGCCGGATTGAATACATTAGAATTTTGCGCGAAAGCGTGAAATATATATGCCCCGGTAGCTTAAGGGAGAGCGTTGGTTCACAAAGGCGTCGGTTGGAATCCGTCTAAGGGCAAAACACATTTTTAGCGAGGTAGAAACAATGTATCAGGACAAGACATTGAAGTGCAAAGACTGCGGCAATGATTTCGTGTTCACCGCTGGCGAACAAGAATTCTATGCAGAAAAGGGTTTCCAAAACGAACCCCAAAGATGCAAAGCATGCCGTGATGCACGCAAAAACGCAACCAGAGGAGCAAGAGAAATGTTCGATGCTGTTTGCGCAGAATGCGGCAAAGAATGCAAAGTGCCCTTCAATCCGACCGAAGGCAAAGCTGTTTACTGCAGCGAATGCTATGCTGCAAAACGCGGCAACTAAGAATCAACGGCGGAAAAAAGGCAGGCAAGAGATTGCCTGCCTTTTTACTTTCTCAATATTTTAAGTGAATTTTAGATAATCCCATAAAAAGGCAAGAAAAACTCTATTTTTGGGGTTGCACCCCCCTCTATAAATATGATATAATATATAATGTATAAAAATATATACACGGACTATTTGCACAGACAACAGAAAAATAAAGGGGAAGGACACCCAAAATGGCATATAAAAGCAAAGACACACATCAAAAGAAAAGCCGAGAAAACGAGCCTTTTTCAGAGAATATTCATGTAGGGCGCAATGCATTGCGCGAACTGCTGAATGGTGATCGTGACATAGAAAAAATATATGTGGCAAAAGGCGAAAGAGACGCTTCCTTGTCTCGTTTACTCGCCACCGCAAAGGAGCGCCATATTCCCATTGTTGTGGCTGAACGTAGCAAACTGGACGATATGGCAGGATTTCTATCCCACCAAGGCGTTATTTGCACCACACCTGCAGAAAACTATGCCACCATAGATGATATGCTGGCATTGGCGGAAAGCAGAGGAGAAAAACCCCTGCTCATCATTTGCGATGGTGTGGAAGATCCCCATAACTTGGGGGCGATTATCCGTTCTGCGGAATGTGCAGGGGCACACGGCGTCATCATTCCCAAAAGACGGGCTTGTGGGCTTACGGGTGTGGTTTCCAAATCTTCAGCCGGGGCACTTGCGTATATGCCTGTGGCACGTGTGACCAATCTCATCAGCTGCATGAATGAACTAAAAGAAAAGGGCGTGTGGATGTATGCCGCCGATATGCAGGGCGATGATTACCACAAAACAGATCTAAAAGGGAGCATGGCGATTGTGCTGGGCAGCGAAGGTGATGGTATTTCTCGACTCGTCAAGGAAAACTGCGATTTCACTATCAGCATACCGCTTTATGGGCAAGTCAATTCTTTGAATGTGTCCAATGCGGCGGCTGTATTGCTCTGCGAAGCGGCACGCCAAAGACATACAAACGAATAAACGTCAAGCAAAAACAAGGAATGAGAAAAGCAAAGGAGAAGAACAATGGCAGATATGTACGATAGAGAATTAGCCGAAAGTATGTTAAAACGGCTCAAAGAAAAATTATCTCAAGAATCTCCTGAAAGTCTTGAGACGCTGGACGATATGACGGATGCCCAAGGGGACGAGACAGAAGAAGATGATTTCTCACTCAGCTTTGACGATGAAGACAAAGACGAGGATGTGTTCGACATCATAGACGCCGAAGAGGACGAAGCGGACACAGCCGATGAGGACATGCCCTTTGAGGGCACTCCGATTTCCATGTTCGACGAGGACGGCGACGAGCAAAATGAGTACAGAGAGCCTGAGCCCGACACCCTCGCCTTGGATGACGAGGAGGACGACGGCACACCGCCTTGGGATGTTGAGCCTGAACCTGAACCTCTGCCCGAACCGCCCAAAAAGAAAAGAAAATCCAAACAAGAGCTCGTCCTTGATGCGATGCCCGAGCCGGAAGATGACGAGATAAACGATGATACTTCAGAGGTGGCTGAGCCGGCGTCTTGCGCAGATGAGGTGGAAGATTTTGCCGAAGAAATGGCACAAATCGAAGATGTTCAAGACGAAATAAGCGAAGATTTCTCTGAACCCCCCACCATTGAAGATAAAGACGAGAGTGAAGTGGCAGACTTGCCTTCCTACGAGCAAGATGAAGAAGACATGGCAGCTACGCTGTTGACTCGCAAGAAAAAGAAGAGCAAAATCATCCCAGAAGAGTTAACGGAAACAGAAGAACTCGACGAGGAAGAATGCCCCTATGCGCATGAGCTTGCGCATAGAGACGTGCTCAAACGCCCCCTTCCTAAAGGATGGAAAGTAGCGAGAGCCTTCTTTGCGCCCAAAAAACAAGAAGAAATAAAAATTCTCCATGAAAGCGACCAAGACGTCAGCGAGACCTCTCTAGGCATCACTGTTTGGCGTGCTTTGCTGTTTTATTCGCGCTGGAGTTTTGCATTGACGATTTTGTCGGCTTTGTGTTTGCTGCTGGTTGGATGCTTTGAGAGCATTCCTGCTATTTCGAAAGCCGTTTTTTCAGGCATACCTTCCGAAGATGTTGTCATGTACACAATGCTGGTGGATGCTGGTATTGTTTTCCTTGCGCTCATGTTCTATTTGCCCGCGATCATAGGCAGTTTCAAACGCTTGTCTTGTGGCATTGTTGACACAGAGTTTTTTGCATTTTTGGCAGGCATTTTGACCTTCTTATATCTAACTATTGGCGCATTTTTCAGCCAAACAGCCTTTTTGCCCGCTATGCCTGCGGTACTCATTTTAACAGTTTCGCAACTCATGCGACTGCTCTCTTGCGTGAGCGCCATGAACCATGCAGATATTTGCCTCAATAGTCGCAATGGCACCACCGCAGTCCTTCACAGAGCATCTGATATGCCTGAGGTGACGACGGCATTTGGCGAGGAAAAAGAGTACCATGCTATTCTCAGCACAGGCAAATTTGACCATAGTGACGCATTTTTGGAAAGACTTAATTACGTTTATATTCAGTCCCGCGTCAACTTAGCCTGCTCCCTCGTTGCCGTGCTTTTGGGCGGTCTTTTCTCTGGGGCGTTTGCCGTGTTTGGAGTGGCGCATCCCGTTGGATGTGGACTCATCGTCATGTGCGCGGCATTCCCGCTTTCAGCGTTCACCTTCCATAGTTGGGATGCTTTCAGACTTGGGCAAGAATTAAGAGAAAGCAAAATGACAGCCGCAGGCGAAACTGCCATTCATGAATTGGCTGATGCCGACGCCGTTTGCTTTACTGATGCCCATGCATTCCCCGCCTCTCAGTCGAAAATCGTGCGCGTGAAGCTTTGCGAAGAAAAGCGTGTTGACAAGCTGTTTTTGCAACTTCGTGCTTTGTTTGCCGTGCTCGGCGGACCGCTCAATGGCCTGTTTTCTGTTTCAGGTGACATAGATGACCATTTTAGTGTTCATATTGAAGAAGTGACCGATGACGGTATTCGTGCCATGATTGGGGAGGAGGTCGTGCTCCTCGGTAAAGGCTCATATATGAGCCAAAACAACGTCCCCTTCCTTTATGATGCAGAGGACGAAAACTTTTCTCGCGCCCCTGCCATGCAGATCATGTATGTGTCAATTGAGGGCAAAGGAAGCGCAAAACTCTACCTTGAATACAAATTAAGCGAAACCTTTGAGGCGTATGTGCACTTCTTGCGCAAGCAAGGGGTGGGGGTTGTATTGCGCACAAGAGATCCCAACGTTACCTCGTCTATGATCTCCAACCTCGCCTACACCGAAGAGGGGGTCATTGGTGTGGTACGTAGTCGCGTAGGGATGAAGACACCCGCAGAAAGCCTATCAGGCGCACTTGTGGCGTATGGTGTTTCCCCTGCACGTATATACATGACCAAATTCCTATTTTCCGCCTATCGGAAAATGCAAAAATGTCTACCTTGGCTGTCTGCCTTGACCATTCCGCTTTGCACCATTTTGTGCGGTATGTCTGCCATGGCAGAGTCAAGCGCCCTTTCCTGGCTCACCATTCTCTGCCAGTTACTCATGGCGGTACCCTCGCTCATTACCGTGGAAGCCATTTTGCGCAAATATCAAATGGGAGAAGAAGAAAATGACCAATGAACAAAAGCGTGCCGCCGTCCTGCGCTCCGTGTCAAAACCGGGCAGATATACGGGTGGAGAATACGGGCAAATTGTAAAGCCGGACAGCGAAGTACGTATGCGCGTTGCTTTTTGCTTTCCTGATACCTATGAGATTGGTATGTCTAATCTTGGTATGCGTATTCTTTACCATGTGCTCAACCAAACCGAAGGCGTGGCGTGCGAAAGAGTATATGCGCCTTGGCTGGATATGGATAGCGAAATGCAAAAAAGAGGGCTCTGCCTACTCACCCATGAAACGGCACGCCCTGTGGGTGAATGTGATATCGTGGCATTCACATTGCAATATGAACTCTGCTACACCACAGCCCTTCACATGATGATGCTCTCTAACATTCCCCTCTATGCAAAAGACAGGGGGGAAGACGCCCCCATTCTGCTCGGCGGAGGCCCTTGCGCTTATAATGCCGAACCGCTTGCTGATTTTTTTGACATTTTTTCTATTGGCGAAGGGGAGGAGGCGTTGCCCGAACTCTGTCGTCTTTATATGAAAATGAAGCGAGAGGGCACATACAGCAAATCCGCTTTTCTCCATGAGGCAGCCAAACTCAAAGGATTTTATGTTCCCTCGCTGTATGAGATTTCTTATCATGAAGATGGCACCATTTCTGCCATTTTGCCCAAATACGACGATATTCCAAAGAAAATCAAGAAAAGAATTGTAGAGGATCTTGATAAAGCACCTTTCCCCGAACAATTCATTTTGCCCTATATCGAAACGGTGCATGATCGTTCGGTTATTGAGGTAAGCCGTGGCTGTATCAGAGGTTGCCGTTTTTGCCAAGCGGGGATGGTGTATCGCCCCATTCGTGAAAAATCCCCTGATACACTCTCTCGCCAAGCCAAATGCCTTTATGACCATAGCGGTCATGATGAAGTTTCTATGATCACCCTCAGCATAAGCGACTATTCCGCTTTGGGCGAACTGACAGATAAACTGCTCGAGTGGGCTAATCCTGCTCACGTGGGGCTTTCGCTCCCCTCTCTTCGCATTGACTCATTTGGTGAGCAACTCATGCAAAAGGTCTCCTCTGTTCGTGCCAGCGGTATTACTTTCGCACCCGAGGCAGGCACACAACGGCTTCGCGACGTCATCAACAAAAACGTGTCCGAAGAAGACTTGATGCGCTCGGCTGAAATTGCTTTCCGCGCAGGCAAGGGAAGTGTTAAACTCTATTTTATGCAAGGTCTCCCCACCGAAACAGAGGAAGATTTAGCCGGCATTGCCGACCTTGCCAATAAAGTGGTGGATGTGTATTATTCTTTGCCCAAGAGTGAACGCAACCGCTCCGTCAACGTCACGGTAAGCGTGTCTTGCTTTGTGCCAAAGCCTTTTACCGCATTCCAATGGGAAGGGCAGGATACACTCGGGGAAATGGAGAAAAAGCAAGAGTTTCTCCGCTCCGTGATTCGTAATAAGCATGTGCGTTTCCATTGGCATGATGCGCGTGTGTCTCGCCTTGAAGCCATCTTTGCCAAAGGTGACAGACGCCTGTCTGCCGTGCTCGCTTTGGCGGTAGAGGAGGGCGTTTGCTTTGATGCATGGGATGAATGTTTTGATTTTGATGCGTGGATGCGCCGTTTTGAAAAGGTAGGCATTGACCCCTCGTTTTATGCCAACCGACAAATGTCAAAGGATGAAATTCTCCCTTGGGATATGATAGAGTGCGGTGTGAGCCGTGAATTTCTTTGGAGAGAAAGAGAAAAAGCCTATGGCGAAAAAACGACGCCAAGCTGTGCCGAGCAATGTAGCGGTTGTGGCGCGTCAGAATGTGGAGGTGAGCTGAGATGGTGCCCCAAGCGCAAGTAAATCAAAACGGCCCTGCCGTGTTTTTCCCCATGCGCTTCCGTTTGCGCAAAGACGGTCTTTTGCAATACATTTCTCATCTTGACTTTGTCCGCACCATGACCAAAGCGCTTGTGCGTTCAAAACTCCCCCTGTGGTTTACGCAAGGTTTTAATCCCATTCCGAAAATCACTTTCGCCGCCCCTCTTTCTGTGGGCATGGAAAGTGATTGCGAACTAATGGATGTTCGTTTGTGTGAGCCTACCTCGCCTGACGTGGCACTCAAAGCCCTACGGGCTGTCATGCCTGATGCCCATTTAGAAGTGCTTGATGCCTATATCCCCGAAAACAAGCTCAGTAGCATTGGCTATTTGGCGTATGACCTCTGTATTGCCTATGATGGCATCTCTTCCGCCCATGCAGAAGAGGCGGAGCGGTATTTGTCCTCGCCTTCGATTGTCATAGAAAAAACAGGCAAATCGGGCAAACCGAGAGAAGTGGATCTCAAACCCATGATTGCCAGCGCCACGCTGAAATGGGACGAAGAGAAAGAAGAAATTGTGGGCAGATGGGTGCTTTCCGCCTCGCCCGACGCATTTCTTAATCCAGATCTTCTTTTGGGTGCGCTACGCACCCACACCCCCCTTATGCAATGCGAAGGGGATGTTTGGTATAGCCTACGAAGAGTGGAAATCTATGCACCAGATTTGACCGTTTTTAGATAAACCCCCTATAAAATCACAAAAAACTACCGACCAAATCAGCAGTCGGTAGTCTTTTTTATATACTCTTTTTCGGGGTATATCTATGGCTAACATAAAACATACTCTAGTTTTCATCAACTAAAAGACAAATGATTATAGTATGACAGAGAATTTGGGTAGGTGTGCTTCCTTTATTTCAGACAGCGTGGATTTAAGTGACGAGAGAAGCAAACGATAATCCTCATAGTTTTCCGTCAAAACTGCACTTTCTAACTGTGCATAGTAAAGGGAGACTTGACGTGTCGCATCACGGTTTGTCACAATGGATAAATATACACGCCTTCTTTCCCATTGGCTCATGCAGTCTGCAAGTTGCGCTTCTGCTTGTGAAAGGTTTGTCATCTCAAGCGCCTCTACATCACATAGAGACGCCAAAACACTTTCTTTTGCAAAGAAAGCATTGAAACATACACACAAAAAAATCACCAAAAGCATAACCGCAGAAAATGTGAAGGTTTTCATTTTTGCCCCTCCTTGCGAGGGATAAACGTAATATGACCACCGTCGTCTATGCCGATGAGCAGCACCTGCGACAATGGGGTGTGATGACTTTGGCAAATTCTTTTGATATCCTTTTCCGTCATCTTCAAAAGTGAGAGGTTTTGAGATTGCACCGCGCCGTCTATCACAAGGGTGTGCAAAATGCCGCTCTCCTCCACTTTTTTGTGCAAAACGGAGGGGGTAAGGGGCGCATATTCGGTTTTTGGAAAGACAGATAACTTCCCATTTGGCTCTAAAATGGCATAATTCACTTGGCATATATCGCTGATACCAAGTTGTCGACATTCGGATAGTAATTCATCTAAGGTGATCCGCATACTCTCAAGCGCCCCTGTGCGGATTTCCCCTCGACAAATGAGCAACACGGGCTCTCCTTCAAAACATTTTTTGAGCCAATTGCACTTGGTTTTCGCATACGTGATGATCACTTCAAGACACATAATCACCCCAATGGGAATAATGGCATAAAGCAGAGGAATGTCCGGGCTGTCTATGGGGAGTGCGGCAATCTCTGAAAGCAGCAAAGTGCTAACAAGGTCTGACATTTCAAGTTCCCCCACCTGTCGTTTGCCCATCATACGAAATATTAAAGTTAATAGTATATATAAAATGAAAGTTCTAACAAAAATAGCAATCATACGCCCACCTCGTTTTTATTAGTGTGCGCTGTTTTTGCCCTATCATGAAAGAAAAAATAAAAAAGTGACAAAAGCTTTTGGCGTGATACTCTTGATGGAGTATCACGCCAGTTCTATTCGCCTCTTGGCGAGTTCTATTGCTTCGCAGGGATATTCGCTTCGCGAGTTTTGGAGGCGAATAGAATATCACTGAAGCCGCAAGGCTTCAATATCACTATCGCGATTAGTGATAATATCACTCCGACGAAGTCGGAATATAACTCTTGTTTTCTCTGCCGATTTGTGATATAATGGGGCTACAGGGAAGCCACCCTCCCGGAGGGGGATGCGCAACCTTAGGGGCATGGGCTTTGCCCTGTGCCTTTGTAATACAAAGGCGAAACTGGCGATAAAACAGAACGATAAATAAGAATTTGATGAGGTTCTATCCATGTGCAAATATTTGATTAAAGAAATGGAAAGCGAAGAAGAAGTTAACGGCAAAGCTTATGTGCATTATAAATCTTGGCATGAAACATACACGGGTTTAGTTGATACGGAATACATGAGCGGCATCACACGTGAGAAATGTATAAAGGTAGCACATAAATGGCGTGAACATATATTGGTCGCAAAAGATGGGGATAAAATCATCGGATTTGTTGGATATGGTGCATACCGCGATGCTACTCTACCCGAACACGGCGAAGTATATGCAATATATGTGCTTGAAGAATATCATGGGTTAAAAGTCGGATATGCTCTTATGAATGCTGCAATAGAGAAACTTACCGATTACAAGAAGATTGCTGTTTGGGTATTGAAAGATAATAACAAAGCAATCCGCTTCTATGAGCGATACGGCTTTAGATATGATGGGACTGATGCAGAAATCATACTTGGAACATCAAATACAGAACGGCGAATGATTTATGAACGTAATTAGAGATAATCAAATTCCAATTTATCGAATAACGAACGCCGACAGATTTTCCCAAAAATCTGTCGGCGTTAATTATTTGTCTACCGCAGAGCAAATCTGCTCACATATTTCTCCGCTAAGAACATCACCCATTTTGCTCGTGTCACTTTTTGTCTATTGAGTTTGATGAAGATATAGAAGCATCTCTTGCGCGCTTGGCAGTAGGGGATAGCGTTCTGCAGAAATTGAGGACAGTCCAAACTCTCCCTTCACCAAATCCACATACATCGACGCCTCGCCATCGTCCCCCATATAGCAGGAGGAAAACACTTCAGGCTTCAGGCGATTTCGGAGATCTAATTGCTCAATGGCAAGATTGTCAAAGGATACCACCGCAAATGCCCCAAAGATAGAAGGCAAAGCGCGATACATCCAATTGAGTCGGCTTTCTACCCTATCGCTGTAATACACCTCTCCCCTGCCATGCTTTTTATAGCCAAGCAGAAGAATTTTCAGTTGTTTTTTTGCGATTTTTTGGAT
>JAGBWH010000176.1 GCA_017629925.1 Clostridia bacterium | reverse complement strand
TTTTTCTTGCACCTTTGAAGGTAATCGTGCCGGAAAAAGAAATATAGTAGCCACAGCGCACCAAATCTTTTGCCATTTCTGCACTTCCGCTAAAGCTATGCATAATGCCGCGCACACCCGGATGGGCGAAACTAACATTCATCACGTCTCCATGCGCATCACGATCATGAATGACCACAGGCAAATCCAACTCTTTTGCCAAATCCATCTGTGCATGGAAAAAGGCGAGTTGCACCTCTTTGTTGGTGTCATCGTAGTGGTAGTCAAGCCCAATCTCGCCCAATGCAACGGCTTTGGAATGGGCATCTTTTAAGCGTTGGTATAACTCTTCCATATAATGGTCAACAGAAGAGGTAAGCGATTGAGAATCACAGGGATGAATACCAAGCGCTGTATACATACGAGCAAACAATTGCGCTTGGCTAATGGTTAGGTCATAGTTGAGGGGAGAGGTTGCCACATTGACGATGTCGGAGACATTATCGTCAAATAATTGAGCAATCAATTCACGGGTGGGAGAGTCGCACTCCTCGCTAAAACGACTGTCATAATAGTGGGCGTGGGTGTCAAAATATTTCATTATCTGACACGCTCACCGAGTTTGACGCTATCATCAAGGAACACGACCTTCACATCCTCTTCACCGGATGCCAAAAGCATGCCTTGGCTCTCCACGCCACACAGGGTAGCCTTTGCCAGATTTGCCACAATAATGACCTTTTTGCCCACGAGTTCTTCGGGCGTGTAGAATTTTGCGATGCCCGAGACGATTTGACGGGTTTCATAGCCCAAGTCTACTTTTAGTTTGAGCAATTTCTTGGCTTTGGGTATTCTCTCTGCAGAAAGGATTTGTGCCGTGCGCAGTTCGACACAAGCGAAATGGTCAATATTGATTTCTGCTTCGTGGGGCGGTTCCTCTACTACTTCTTGAGGTGCGGGCTCGTCTGCTGCTTTTTGCGCTTCAATTTGCGCTTTGAAGGCTTCTTCATCCAAACGGGCAAACAAAGCACCACCTTCACCGAGCAGAATGCCCGACTGCAGACCGCCAAAGGTGGCTATGCTGGCATAATCGGTTTGATTTGTGCCAAGGCGAGCGAAGATTTTTTCTGCACTTTCAGGCATGATGGGCAAAAGCAATACCGCTGCAATTCTCACACATTCGAGAAGATGATAAAGCACAGTACCAAGACGCTCTTTTTGGCTCTCGTCTTTTGCCAATGCCCATGGCATGGTCTCGTCAATATACTTGTTGGCGCGGCGAAGGAAGGTAAACACATCTTCGCAGGCATCTGCCACATGGTATGAGAGCATATTCTCTTGGAAATGAGCGATCGCATCGGCTGCCGCTTTTTGCAGTTCCCTATCCAGCTCGGTCAACTCGCCACAGGCAGGCACTACCCCACCAAAATATTTCACCGTCATGGCGTGAGTACGGCTGACAAGGTTGCCAAGATTGTTGGCAAGGTCGGTATTATAGCGGTTGAAGATGTTTTCGTAGGTAATACTGCCGTCATTGGCGTAAGGCATCTCGGAGAGTGCATAGTAGCGCACGCCGTCGGTGGAAATCAGTTCAGCCAATTTGTCGGAATAAATCACGTTGCCACGGGATTTTGACATCTTGTCGTCCCCTGCGATAAACCAAGGATGCCCAAACACTTTTTTAGGCAAAGGCAATCCCAGCGCCATCAGGAAAATGGGCCAATAAATGGTGTGGAAGCGCAGAATATCCTTGCCAATAAAATGCACGTCAGCAGGCCACAAATACTTAAACTGCTCGGATTGCTCTTCATAAGATTTATCGGGATCATAACCGATGGCGGTAATATAGTTAGAAAGAGCGTCCAGCCACACGTACACCACGTGTTTGGGATCAAAGTCCACTTCAATACCCCAACGGAAAGAGGTACGAGACACGCAAAGGTCTTGAAGCCCGGGCTTTAAGAAGTTATTGACCATTTCTTTTCTGCGAGAATCGGGCTCAATAAATTCGGGGTGCTCGTTGATATAATCCATGAGTTTATCCGCATAAGCAGACATTTTGAAAAAGTACGCTTCCTCTTTTGCGCGCACAACAGGTCTACCACAATCGGGGCATTTGCCGTCTACCACTTGAGAATCGGTGAAAAAGGATTCGTCAGGTGTGCAATACCAGCCTTCATAGCAACCTTTATAGATATCGCCTTGCTTGAAGAAACGAGAAAATATTTTCTTGACTGCGCTTTCGTGATCCTCATCGGTGGTGCGGATGAAACGGCTGTGGGTGGTGTTCATGCATTTCCACAAATCTTTAATTTCCCCTGCAACGCCGTCTACATAGGCTTTGGGTGTTACACCTGCTTCAGCGGCGCAACCTTCAATTTTTTGACCATGCTCGTCCGTACCTGTAAGGAAATAGACGTCGCGCCCCAGTTGGCGTTGAAAACGGGCAATAGCATCTGCCAAAATGACCTCGTAGGTATTGCCAAAGTGGGGTTTGCGCGATGCATACATGATCGCTGTGGTGAGATAGAATTTCTGTTTAGACATGGTATGCCTCCATATATCGTCAATCTTCATTTTAATCCACTTTACATTATAGCATATATTCCGTTTTTTTGCAAGAGAAATACGAAATAATTTATGGTAATAATTTATACTGAACAAATTTTGATTATTGTGGCGTTTTAATTGACAGAATGATTTTTTTCTGTTATAATGAGAAGTAAGGCAGTAAAAGGAGGGGCAAAATGGCGTTTTTTGCGGATGTTTTAGGCAATACAGCAACAAAAGAGCGCATAGGTCAACTCATAGCGACCCATAAACTCCCCCATGCTTTGCTCATTGAAGGCCCTGCGGGGTCCGGCAAACTTTATTTTGCCAAGCGCATTGCCGCAGCCCTGCTCTGCGAACACAAAAGCGAGGAAAGTGGGCGGAATTTGCCTTGTATGGGCTGCAAATTTTGCAGAAAAGTCTTAGAGGACAAAGCCCCAGACATCACCTATATCACCCGTGGGGAAAAAACGAGCCTTGGCGTTGAACTCATTCGCCAAGCGAAAGAGGATATGTATCTCTCTGCCACCGAGGCGGACAAAAAAATCTACATCATAGAAGACGCCCATACCATGACCGTGCAAGCGCAAAATGCGTTGCTCATTGCCTTGGAAGAGCCTCCGTCGGATGTGGTGATAATTTTGCTTGCAGAAAGTCGGGATCTACTCCTTACCACCATTCGCAGTCGCGTGCAGACCGTGAGAATGGGGTTGCTTTCCCTTGAGGAACTGGACACTTTAGCGCAAAGGCACCCTGCCCTATTGCAAATGAAAAAAAGCCAGCCGGATAGTTACCGCGAGGCGGTGCTGGCGTGTGGCGGTTGC
>JAGBWH010000175.1 GCA_017629925.1 Clostridia bacterium | reverse complement strand
GGCGAAAATCCTCCCGTTGTTGTTCCTACCACTCCCGAAGAAATCGTAAACGCTGCTTACGGTCTGGCTCAAGGCGCTGTTCTTGAAGGCACTTACTCTCTGACCGGCGTTATCGTCTCAGTAGATGAACTTTACAATGCACAATACGGCAGCATCACCGTTACCATCGTTGTAGGTGACATGACCGACAAGCCCATCAAATGCTACCACCTCAAGGGCGAAGGCGTTGCTACCCTGAAAATTGGTGACACCATCACCGTTACTGGTGTTCTGAAGAACTACTACGGCACAATTGAATTTGATAACGGTTGCACCGCATCTGACATTGTTCCCGGCGAAGGTGGCAACACCGAAGTTGAAGGCACCGTAGTATCTGTTATCATCGCTGATCTTGCAGCCGCTAATGGTTGGGTAAATGCCACCAAATACACTTCTTTCACAATGGACGAAGTGATCACCGTTTCCTGTACCGGTTCCGACAACTCTGGTAAATACTACAACAGCGGAACTAACTGGCGTCTGTATCAAACCGAATCCGCTACCATGACCATCGCAGCGAAAGACGGTTACAAAATTGCTTCTATCACCATTACCTATGCTTCCGAGAAAACCGGTTGCTTGGTCATTGATGGTGCAAACTTTGCAAGCGGCAGCACCTATGAAGCAGACGGTGCTTCCTCTGTTACCTTCTCTGTAAGTGACACTAATGCCGCCGAAGATAAAGGTCAAGCTCGTATCACCAGCATCACTGTTGTATACGTAGCAGAATAATAACATTTACTAAGAGATAATCTCTTCTGAATGTTTCATCATTTTCTTTGCCCTCGTGCCTTGGCGCGAGGGCATTTTTTTATTGACAATGGGCTTAATTTATGGTAATATGAGAAAGACTTATGACAAAATAAAAATGCACCGGGCGGTGCATGATAAAAACAGGAGACCAAGAAATGGAAAAAACATCACGCCGTGACAGGCTGTTGCCACTTTTTCTCACCTTTTTGAAAATTGGGGCGTTTACCTTTGGTGGTGGATACGCCATGATCCCCCTCATTCAAAGAGAAGTGGTAGAAAAACATCAATGGATAAGCGACCAAGATATTTTGGATATTATCGCCATTGCAGAATCTACCCCAGGGCCTATTGCGATTAACTCTGCCACCTTCGTTGGCTATCGTACGGCTGGTGTGCTGGGCGCTATCCTTTGCACGCTGGGCGTGGTACTCCCCTCTTTTCTGGTGATATTTGGTATATCATTTGTATTGGCAGCGTTTCAAGAAAATCAAGCGGTCAAATATGCCTTTTGGGGCATTCGCGCAGGGGTGCTGGCTCTCATTTGCAAGGCATGGCTCTCTATGTATAAACAGTTCAAAAAATCCATTTTCGGCTACTGTGTTGCCATTGGCGCATTTGTGCTCGTGGTCTTTACCCCCGTCAATGTGATATGGGTGATTTTGGCTTGCGGACTATCAGGATTTATCTATTCCACCATTTTGGCACGGAGGAATAAAGCAAAATGAACATTTTTCTCAAACTATTTTTAACCTTCTTCAAAATTGGCGCATTCACCTTTGGTGGTGGATACGCCATGCTCCCCTTCATTCAAGAAGAGGTGGCAAAAAACAACTGGCTCTCCGAAGAAGTGCTCATGAATTTTATTGCCGTCAGCGAAAGCACGCCCGGCCCATTTGCCATTAACATGGCAACCTTTATCGGCGCAAGCCAAGGCGGTGAGTATGGTGCGCTCGGCGGACTGTTTGGCGCATTTTGTGCCACACTCGGTGTGGTGCTTCCCTCTTTTATCATCATTTTAATCGTGGCGAAGTGCTATGCTCGTTTCCAAAGTAGCCAAACCGTCAAAGGTATTATGTCAGGGCTGAAACCCGCTGTCATTGGCTTGATTGCCTCTGCGGTGATTTCTGCAGGTGCGACCGTGTTTGCCACACCCAACTTTACATGGTCCACGTTCATTTCTCCCGCATTTCTTGTGTCTCTTGGCATCTTTGGTCTCATGCTCTTTTTGGCGCTAAAGAAAAAGCACCCCATTCTCCTCATTACCCTCTCCGCTTGTGTGGGGATTGGTGCGGGCTATCTGTTTCATTTACCTGTATAAAGGAGAGAAAACATGCAATATGTATGGCTCACGGCTCTCGGTGTAGGTGCTACCACCGTCATTGGTGCATTGCTTGGCTTCACCATTCGACACACCTCCCACAAAATCACAGATATTACCCTCTCTTTTGCGGCGGGAGTGATGCTGGCAGCGGCGGTGATTGGGTTGATTTTGCCCTCTCTTGACACCGAAAAGCCCCTCTCCTTGCTCATGACCATCATCGGTATTTTCGCCGGTGCATTGACCTTACATCTCATAGACAAACTTGTGCCCCACCAACACCGCCCCGAAAATGACGGCGAAGAACAACACCCCAAAAACTCCGCCAAAATGAACAAGGTGATGCTCTTTGTGCTTGCGATTGCCATTCACAATTTTCCCGAAGGCGTGGCAGCAGGTGTGGG
>JAGBWH010000174.1 GCA_017629925.1 Clostridia bacterium | reverse complement strand
GGCAGGACGTGGGTTTGAACAAATCCGCAACTCTATTGGTTACCCTCACCTCAATGTTAAAATTTGTGCCACTCACGCAGGCATTACCGTCGGCGAAGACGGCGCCACCCATCAATGCAACGAAGATTTGGCTTTGATGCGCACCATTCCCGGTATGGTGGTCATGAACCCTGCCGATGATAAAGAAGCCCAAGCAGCAGTAGAAGCCGCGCTCAAAATTGACGGCCCCGTTTACATTCGTTTTGGCAGATATGCCGTTCCCTCCGTGACAGATGAGCACACCTTTGAAGTGGGAAAAGGTCAACTGTTAAGAGAAGGTCATGACGTCACCCTCGCTGCCACAGGCATGATGACACATATTGCGCTCAACGCCGCCGAAATGCTCCAAAGCGAAGGCATCTCCGCCTCTGTTTGCAATATTGCCACCATCAAACCCATTGACCGTGAACTGCTCACCCAATGCGCCAAAAACACAGGTGCTATCGTCACCTGCGAAGAACACACCATCATGGGCGGATTTGGTTCTGCCGTAGCAGAGGTAGTGGCAGAAAGTTATCCTGTACCTGTGCTTCGTGTGGGTGTAGAGGATGCATACGGTAAAAGCGGTACTGTACCCGCCCTGCTCGAGCACTATGGGCTCACCGCAGAAAAAGTGGTAGAAAAAGCCAAAGCCGCGATTGCTCTAAAAAGATAAAATATAGCAAGAAACCCCCTGCCTTTTATGAATTTGGCAGGGGGTTTTTATTTGTTTATGAAATTTTGAATGTATAATTTCTTGATTTTAAGCAGATATCTTGGGCAAACGGCGAGTGTTAGGAAAGGTGCTTTTGCAGTTCAGTTTTTTGGATATAATGCAAAAACAGAGACGCCACAATACCCACAAACAAACCTGTAGTCACCCCTGCCACGAGTAGCGGTGGCAAAAGAGAGAACACGGCGCTTTGCCTAAACAAAAGGGATGCAACGCTAATTTGGGCGATGTTATGCACCACGCCCCCCACCATGCTCACAGCCCATGGGGAAAATTTCCCTTTTTTGAGCACCCACATGGAAAGGAAACTACAAACCGCTCCTGCCGCCGCATAGGCAAGGCTAAGCCATGAGCCAAACAGCAAAGCCGAAAGGCAAACGCGTGAAGCGGAGACCAAGGCGGCGTCTTTTACGCCCGTGGTATAAAGTACCACCAGCACCACCATATTCGCCAGCCCTAACTTCATGCCCACCACAGAAAATGGCAAGGAAATCAGCGTTTCAAGATAGGATAAAATCAGCGAGAGCGACAAGGCAAGAGAGAGCCATGTCAGTTTTTTCACCTTCATGCGCACCACTCCTTCTCTATCCAAATGACAAAGTCAACAGGAGCCTTCTCCCCCTCGATTGTGAGAAGTAATAGGTGGGGTACGCATAAAATTGTCTCATTTTGGCATTGAATTTTGCTTTGATGGGTGCATAATTTGTCAGGGCAATCCGCATCTTCAATCGAGGCAAAGCCATCTTTGACGACAAGTGTGTTATAACCACCGTGAGCGTCAATTTTGATTTCCAAGTCCTTTTGAAGGGGATATTTTCCAACTACCTTTTGGTCCACGGTGACCACCACATACCCGCCCTGCTTTTGCCACAGTTTGACACAGAGCAGCAGAAAAGCCACCACCAAAACCATGGAAAGGCAAAGGAATAGATCTTTTTTGTGTTGACCAATCCATGCTTTCAAATCTTTTACCCTCTTTGACGGTGAATACCCGATAGATCCGCCACCATAATGCATCCGGTGGGGCAATCTTCGGCACATTTTTTACATTCAATGCACTTGTCATAGTCAATCACAGCGAGATTGTCTACCACAGTAATGGCACCAACGGGGCAATTCTTTTCGCACTTTTTGCAACCAATACAGCCATGGGTGCAATGCTTGCGCGTCAGCCCGCCTTTTTCATGGTTATTACACACCACGATCACGCGCTCAACGTCAGGGAGTAGACGAAT
>JAGBWH010000173.1 GCA_017629925.1 Clostridia bacterium | reverse complement strand
TCAGATGCTCTGTGGCTATTATGCCTTCAGCGAATACACCGCACCTCGTGCGGCACTATACCTGATGAGCCAAGACAACCGCAAAGACGGGTTGCTCTCCATTTGCACCCCCGACAAAAACGATTTAACCATTCCCTCTTTTTCGCTGCATTACTTCACCGCTGTCTATGAATATACTGTCCATAGTCAAGATAAATCCTTGGCAGAGCAGGTCTACCCGAAACTAAGGTCCATTTTATCTGCTTTTCTTAGTCACATGGAAGAGGGCATCTTGCCCACGTTCCTCGGTCAAAACCATTGGAACTTTTACGAATGGACGGACGGTCTTGCCGGCAATTTAGGGCAAGCCCAAGAAAAAGGGTATGATGCCGCACTCAACTGTCTTTTCTCCATTGCGCTGGAAAAGATGCAAAACATTGCCACCATTTTGGGCAAAGACGACGATTTCAGCCCCCTCAAAGAAGCACTCAACCGCAAAATCAAAGAGCACTTCTATGTGCCGAAAACGGGGCTTTTCAAAAATAGCAAAGAGGGAGAGCAATACAGCGAACTCGTCTGTGCCTTGGCAATTTTGTGCGGGGCCACTACACCCGATATGATACAGCACATTGCCCACACCCTGACCACGCCCCACGAGATGACCAAAGTGTCGCTTTCTATGTGTTGCTTTGTGTATGACGCCTTGCTTGTGGCAGACAAGGCACAATACACCCCCTACATCCTCGCTGACATCGACCGCAAATACAAAGCCATGCTCGACCAAGGCGCCACCTCTTTCTGGGAAACGGAAGAGGGCGAACAAGCCTTTGACAATGCGGGCAGTTTGTGCCACGGTTGGAGTGCGATGCCTGTGTATTACTATCATCTGCTGGGCGAGTGTCACACCTGATTTTTTAGACGACCACAGCCCGCCCTACCAAAATATCTACAAAACAGAAAAGCACCCATACCATCACATTGATGTGGTGTGGGTGCTGTTTTTATGCCTGCCGTCATGGTGCGAGGCGAGCCTCCTGCAGAGAGACGCCAATAGAAATTTCTTTTTTTGTTGACAACCAAGCGATTTGGTGGTATACTATGTATGTGAATAGGCCATGCTTTGTGGGTGAGCGCATCTGTTTTTCTGACAGCATTCCCCAAAAAACAGGCACAAAATTGAAAGGAATATCCATCAATGGCGCATGAAAAATCTTGCGGTGCTGTGATATTCACGAAAAAAGAAGGGCGTCTCCTTTTTCTCCTCATTGCGTCTCGCGTAGGCACTTGGGGATTTCCAAAAGGTCATGTGGAAGAAGGGGAAACCGAAACCGAGACAGCATTGCGCGAAATATATGAAGAAGTCGGCATTCGCCCCACCTTGATCAAGGGCTTTCGGACGTGTGACCAATTTCTTTTAAGTCGCGGTCGCAAACAAGTGGTTTACTTTTTAGGTCAGTATGAAAATCAAGACATCCACCCGCAAGAAACAGAAATATCCCAAGCGGTTTTAGTAGAATATGAGGACGCCATGAAACGACTTCAATTTGACGGCGCAAAACGCGTGATCACAGAAGCGTATACCTTCATTCAAAACCACCGCCTGTGATGAAAACAAAAAAAGAGATAACCCGTCGGACACACCCATCCGAGCTGTTATCTCTTTTTTGTATGTTTTGATGATGCGACTGCCCCGCCGACTTCACGCTCGGACAAAGGCACATCATCACCTATTAGAAAAGTTTCAAATCGTTGACTTCGTGCTCCAAAAACGGCCCTTCTCCCACAGCGGTCAGCACGACCGTTTCATGCGCTTGAGAGTGCCATGTGCGCTGAAACAGTTTGTCGGGCGGAGGGGCAGGTAACTTCATGGCATCAGAGATGGTGCGACCATCTTTTTGCTTGGTCTGCGCTTCAAGGCGTGTAAAAGACAAAAGAAAGGCAAGTGCCTGACATTCTGCCTCCAAAACCGCCTCTGCTTCGTGGGGGGGAAGATAGCGTTTGGCAAGTGCAGAGGGGTGTTTGACCGCCCCTGTTTCCTCTATATCCACGCCCAGCGGCGCATCTCCCAATGCCACCGCCACATAATGCTCACTATGCGAAAGGCTTACATCCAAATTTGAGCCATCCAGACGCGGTCTGCCAGAGGAAGAAAACGCAAGACTTACACCCACTTCCCCTTTTTTTTGCAAGGCATACCAAAGCAAAGCGCGCACCGCCACACTGCGCCAT
>JAGBWH010000172.1 GCA_017629925.1 Clostridia bacterium | reverse complement strand
GCATTGCCTATCTGCGAGACACAAAAGATTTGGACGAAACAGGTTATCTTGAAGACGATCATTTTGTACTCGAGGGAGATATTGCCCTTACCCAAGCCGATATCCGCCAATTCCATTTGGCAAAAAGTGCTCTGCGCGCAGGGCTGGCAACTCTGATTGCCCAAAGCGGTATTCGCCGAGAAGACATTGGGCAGTTGTTTTTGGCAGGGGGGCTTGGATGCTTTTTGAGTATAGAAAATGCGGCAAAGGTTGGGCTTTTGCCTCCTGACTTAAAAAACGTCACTGTGGCTGTGGGCAATAGTGCGCTTTATGGGGGTGTGGAGGTGCTACTCTGCCCCCAAAAAATAAAAGACATTGAAGGCTATATCGCCAAATGCAAAATAGTGGAACTGCAAAACCATCCCTTCTTTGCAGACGCCTATATGGAGCATATGTTTTTCCCCGATACAGAATAAGCAAAAAAAGACACATATTTGGCTTGTCGAACACTCGGCAAGCCTTTTCATTTTATCGCCTTTCTTTTCCTGAGACAGAAAAATCTTTTTTTGACACACAAATTTATTGCTTTTATTCATTTGTTATGATATACTTTTATATAGAGCGTGAATATACGCCGTTTGATTAAACGGAGACTATAATATGGCAAGACCACAACGAACGATTTTACTTGCAAAAGTAAAAGAAGCACTATCTTCTGTGCTTCCTATTGCAATTATTGTATTTATACTGTGCTTTACCATCATTCCCATCCCCGCCGAACTGCTGATGACCTCTGTGTGCGGTGTGTTTCTGCTGATTTTGGGCATTGGGATGTTTACTCTAGGCGCAGATATGTCTATGACGCCCGTAGGTGAGATTATTGGCTCGACCGTAACACGATCCAGAAAACTATGGTTTGTTTTGCTCATGAGCTTTCTCATGGGCGTGATCGTGACCATTTCCGAGCCTGATTTGCAGGTGCTGGCAGAGCAAGTGCCAAGCATTCCCAATGCGGTCATCATCTATGCCGTCGCCATTGGCGTGGGGCTGTTTTTGCTGTTGGCGGTGCTTCGCATTTTGCTAAAATGGAGACTCTCCTATATTCTTTTTGCTCTTTAGGTATGTGTATTTGTGTTGGCGCAATTTATTCCGCGCGAATTTCTTGCTGTGGCATTCGACTCAGGCGGTGTGACCACAGGCCCTATGACGGTGCCATTTATCATGGCAATGGGCGTTGGTATTGCCTCTATTCGTTCTGACGGCGATGCAGAAAGCGACAGCTTCGGTTTGGTGGCGCTATGTTCGGTTGGCCCTATTTTGGCGGTGATGCTGATGTCGCTTATCTACCCCTCAAAAGGCGCGTACACCCCCGTTGATATTCCCACAGCGGAGACCTCAAAAGACTTGTTTTTGCTGTTTGTTCGCTCTATTCCCCATTATCTTTTGGAAGTGGCGCGTGCATTGTTTCCGATTATGGCGTTTTTCTACCTCTTTCAACTGTTCAAACTCAAACTGAAACGTCAAAGCGTGGCACGTATTACCGTAGGATTTTTCTACACATTCTTTGGACTTGTTTTGTTTTTGACGGGTGCCAATGTTGGATTTATGCCCGTAGGTACTATGATTGGCAGAGAACTCGGCGCACTTCCCTACAACTGGATTGTAGTCCCGATTGGGATGATCATTGGTTATTTTATCGTAGCGGCGGAGCCTGCTGTTCACGTGCTCAACCGGCAGGTATATGAAATGACCTCAGGTGCCATTCCCAAAAAAGCCCTCTCCTTTACCTTGTCGATTGGTGTAGCGCTGTCTGTGGGGCTTTCGATGCTGAAAGTAGTTGCCGACATTCCCATTATGTATTTCTTGATTCCCGGCTACGCCATTGCTTTGCTTCTCACCTTCTTTGTCCCCCCCATCTTTACCGCCATCGCGTTTGACTCAGGCGGTGTGGCATCCGGTCCTATGACAGCCACATTCCTTTTGCCGATGTCCATTGGTTTGTGTGTGGCTTGCGGAGGGGATGTGGTCTCGGGTGCATTTGGTGTGGTTGCAATGGTTGCCATGACACCATTGATTACCATTCAAATTTTGGGGCTTATCTTCAAACTAAAATCTCGTCATACGGCAGAGCAAACCACGCCGGACGCCCTTGACACACTTATCTTTGACATGGAGGATAGCGAATGAATGCCTTTCATCGTGTGCTGATTATTCTTGACCGTCAACTCGAACAAGAATATCTCTCTTATCTTGAGCACTTCAAAATTAAAAACACTTTAAGCATTCCCGCCAAAGGGACAGCCACGGAATCGGTGATTGACTATTGGGGGCTGGAAAATCACGAAAAAGTGATTTTGGAAACCGTGGTCACCGATGCCAATTTGGCACCACTCTTTTCGGGTTTTGTTAGAATGGGTATCAATATGCCTGGAACGGGTATTGCGATGGCGATGCCTGTGGAAAGTATTGCCGGTGCATCAAGTCTCAAATATCTCACCGAAGACCAAGAACAATTCACCTCGGAGGAATCTCGTATGAAAGATAATGCTTATTCCCTCATTTGTATCATTGCTGAAAAAGGGCGTTCAGACATGGTCATGGATGCTGCCCGTGGAGCAGGTGCGAAAGGCGGAACGGTCGTTCACGCCAAAGGCACAGGCACCGAAAACGAAGCCAAATTTTTCGGGCTTACCATCACTCCGGAAAAAGAAATGATTTATATTGCCACCAAAAAGGAATCCAAAGCCGATATTATGCGCGCCATTATGG
>JAGBWH010000171.1 GCA_017629925.1 Clostridia bacterium | reverse complement strand
GCGGGTTGCGTTTCAACAGGCAGGAAAAGGGAATCCTCTGCTCTGGGGAAGAGACGCCACACTCTATCACAAGAGGTGTATTCGTGATAGGTGCCGTCGTGGGGATAGATGGTGTCAAAGTTGTTGAGGAGTGCAAAAGAGAAGTTTTCTACGGTGAAATTGCGGAGGTAGGTGAAAGCGTCGTAGTTGCGGATACCTTCACCGCCACGAGCACCGATATGGCGCACGACCACGTCTTCCATATTCAGCATACCGCGTTCTTCACAGCGCACACCCGAGCCAAGAGACTCGATGACCGCAGAGCGGATACCGATTGTACCGCGGTTCACCAAAACGGCCATACGGGTGGTGTTTTTGATATACAAATCTTCAAATACCACACACCATTCATTGGTGACGTGAATACCATATTCAAAGCCGTCGATATGAAGATTTTTCATGTAGGCTTGATGGCGAGTGTCTACCTCAACGCCTGCATAGCCACGATGAGCAGGGTCAGAGGTGCGGATGGTCACGTTTTGCACCTTGCCGGTATTGGATGAGGAGAAGCGGAGGCCAATCGCACCCGTGGTGCCCACGCCTGTATCAAGGGTAAGGTCCTCAAAAGAGTTCATCATATTGACATTAGAGAAGCGAGAACGAACAAAGCTGACCATAGGACGCTTTTCGCCATAGCGGAATGCACGGCAGTTGTCTTTTACACGAATGGTCACGCAGTCCATGCCTTCGCCCTTAAAACGGATAAAGCGGTTGAGGTCGCAGTTGGGCTTATCATCAACCAAATTCACCAAGTCTTCCCAAGAGTAGGTAATCGTGTCTGAGATGAGATATGTGCCGGCGGGGAAATAGATGATGCGAGCAGGGGGAGGATTTTCAGGGAAAATGACAGTCGGCACACCATTGATTTTGCGGTTTTCAAATCCAATGCGGAAGTTGTCTCGAGGATCATCCAGCAGCATTTGTCGGGTTTCTTTTACCGCTTCGATTTCTCTTTTTAGCACATCGTCTAAAATTTTACAGAGGATATCTGTGCAGTCCACAGTCCCTGTATTGTCGGCATTGTATGGGGGTTTTGTGACATCAATCACAATTTGGTTCTTTTCGCTGATAAATAACATGGCAAAAACCTCTCAATCTTTGTGTATGGCAATAAAGCCTGGGATGAAGTAATATTCAACGTGATAAGCGGGCATTTTTTCGGGCAAAAGCGAGCGTTCACAGCCGTTTTGCACCTCGCGAACAGCCACCGCAAATTGATGGTGAGGCCCACAACCTTGGGTGCGCAGGAAAATAAAGGCGGAAGCCTCTTCAATCTCAACGCAGGGTGTGCCGTCGTCAAGTGCAATCGTGGCGTCACCGCAAATCGCTTCACCTATACTGCCTGAACGGAAGGTGAAACCTCGCCCAGCAGGGCCTTCGGTCTTAAAGCCGAAAATCCATATTTTGGTGCCTTCTTCACACAAACTGTTGTGCTTGGAGCGTTCGGGGTTGTAGTTTCTCGCCCAAACAGTTTGACCTCTAAAATGGAAGTTGGGCAAAACGCCATAGCCATTACCGCCAAGAGAGCCCATGGTAGACGCCACGTTTTCCAGCCACACACGAGAGCCGGGGACGGTATTAAAATAGAGGGCAGCGGTTTGGATTTGCATATCGCTGATGGCCAAATCACGGCGAGCGGAGTGGCGCACGAAACGGATGTAGCCATAGAATTTTTCAAAGGCGAAGCAGTCATCCATATAGAGAATATCGTCGGACTCTTCCTCGATAACAAAGAGACCTGTTTCTTTCGTATCACCAAAATCACGCTCCACGGCAAAGTCGCAATACATAAAGTTGATGGCTTTGACGGTTTTGGGAATTTTGATTTCAGCAGAGCAGAAATAACGCCCCTCGCCAAAGACAATGTATTCTTTGCCTGAGTTCATGGCGGCTTGGATTGCGGCGGTGGAGTCGGTTACCCCGTCGCCTACTGCGCCATAGTCGTCCACCTCTGCCACAATAGAGCGGTCACCGTTCCATTCATAGCGAGGTTGAGGCAAAACTTCAAGTTCGATATAGTGTCGGTCGGTGGGGAAAAGGCGGAATTCTCTATCTTCGGAGTTGTATTCTTCCCATTCACCATCACCTGCCAGCACAGGCTCGAAACCTGAGGTGATGACCGTATCAAAGCCTGTGGCGGAGAAGTGGCGCATATAGGTGCAACTCACACGAGTGGTCACCGCGTTCCCGCCACGCTCGCCTAATTTTACCATCTTCACATCAACGAGGGAAAGCGCGGTGTGCCAGTTGGCATTTGCCGCCGCCCCGTAGGTGCGAATGGTGGCGTGGTGAAGACCTACGATACCATTTTCGGAATGAACGCCGCAGGTGAGGATATGATCCATATACACGTTCTCAAAAGCACGAGAATGACCTGCACCGGTGGAGTAAATACCGTATTTAAAGCCGTCAATATGTATATTTTCGTGATAGTTTTCTTGGCAGAGGTCCATCATGATGGCTGCATAGCCCACATGGTCGGGATCTGAGGAACGAATTGTCACATTATGAATTTTACCGGTGTTGGCAGAGTGGAAACGAAGACCTACCGCACCGGGGTTGCCCACGCCTGCATCAATGGTGATATCTTCAAAAGTATTCATCCAGTTGATGTTGGAATTATTATTGCGGCAGAAACTAATCATGGGGCGAATTTCGCCATAGCGGAAGGGATAGCAATGATCTGCAAGTTTGATGGTTACCTTATCCATGCCCGCACCCTTAAAATGGATAAAACGGTTGATATCCGAGGCGGGCTTGTCTCCGATTAAGTTGCAAAGTTCAACGATGGAATAGGTGATGGTATCAGAGATGAGATAAGTGCCCTCGGGGAAGTAGATGATGCGGGCAGGGGCTACATCCTCGGGAAAAATGACAGTAGGCACACCCTTCATCTTGCGATTTTCAAAGCCGATAAAGCAATTCTCTCTGGGATCGTCCAGCAATTTTTGACGAATTTTGCGCACACCCTCAAGTTCTCTGATCAGCACATCATCCATGGCGCGACGAAGTGCTTGCGTGCAGTCGTGCCGACCGGTATTGTCGGCGTTGTAGGGGGGCTTTGTCACGTCAATGACAATGTTATTTTTCTCGCTTATGTAAAGCATGATAACCTCCTTTTCGAAAAGACACGGTCTCATTTTTTGTCAGTTACCTTTATTATAGCACACTCTTTTGGGTTTTACAATCAAAGATGGTGATTTTCACCGCCTTAAAATGTAGAAAAAGCCCCTCTTTTTTTGTATTTTTTACACATACTCTAAAACTAAACGAAATCATGAGAGGGCAACAAAGAAAAATCCAAAAATATGGAAAATGACGTTGCAAAAGGATTTTTAATTGTGGTATAATATAGTTGAAAAGAAAAATGAATGGAGACAAGCTATGGCTTTTTTGCTATCTGATTCTTCTATGTGCCTCGATTTGCTTCATGTGGCAGACCAAATGAAAGTACTCGACCGTGAAATGGACTACCATCACGCCGATGTGATGGACGGTCACTATTGCCCCATTATCACCCTTTCTCCCGACTTGGGCAAGGCGCTTTGCTCTGTGTCAGAAAAGCCGGTGGAAGTGCATTTGATGGTAGAGAAGCCTGCGCAGTGGCTGGAGATTTTTGCCAAGGCAGGCGCAAGTATGTTGACCATGCACGCCGAGACCATCAATACCAACGCCTTTCGCCTAATTAGGCAAGTGCGCAGTTTAGGGTGTAAGGTAGGCATTGCCATCAACCCCGCCACACCTTTTGAATATGTTTCGCAATATATTGACGAAATTGACCGCTTGGTGCTCATGGCAGTAGATGTGGGCTATTCAGGTCAAGCCATGGTGCCGCAAGTGGTGAAAAAAATTCGTCAGGCTGCCGATTATAAAAAAGCCCACGGGCTTTCCTATGAAATTATGGTAGACGGTTGTTGCAACAATCAAACCTACGAACTCTACGGCAGGGCAGGCGCAGAGGTGCTCGTGATGGGCTCAGGGTTGTTTGGACTTGATCCCGATATCTCAAAAGCCATAGAGATTATGCGCGCACAGCAAGCCCAGGCCTGCAAAAAATTGGCGCAAGCCGAGTGAGAGCCTATGATTTTAGGCATGGATATTGGCGGTACTAACTGCCGTATTGGTGAGTTTATTCCGCCTTGCGGAGTGGTGAATTTTGAGATGTTTCCCACTCGAAAAGTGTTTTCGAGCACCCCTCCTGTGAAGGCTTTGGCGGAGATGATTTCAGACTATGTTTTGCGGCATGGAGAAAACAGAACCCCCAAAGGTATCTGTATTGGCTTTCCCGCCACGATTGATAAAGCAAAAACCACCGTTTTATCCGCCCCCAACATTCCAACTTTAAGTGGAAAAGAAATCAAAGAAAGTCTATTTGCCCTTTTGGGATTTCCCGTTTGGATTGAGCGGGATGTTAACCTGCTTTTGCTACATGACCTGGCGCACCATCACCTGTCCGCAGACGGCACGGTGGTTGGTGTCTATGTGGGAACAGGCATTGGCAACGCCATTTTCATTGACGGTAAAATCTATGACGGCAAGCATGGCGTGGCAGGTGAACTTGGCCATATTCCCGTCAAGGGTAGCGAGGTGGTTTGCGGATGCGGAAACGTGGGCTGTGCAGAGCCACTATCAGGTGGCAGACGGCTAAAAGAATTGCAAGCCACCTGTTTTCCCGACACCCATATCAGTCAGTTATTTGTTTCTCATAAAAGCCACCCACTCCTGCTGGATATGATTGATACCATGGCTTTGCCCATTGCGGCAGAAATCAACATTCTCGATCCCGATATCGTCATGCTGGGGGGCGGCGTGCTACAAATGGAGGGCTTTCCCATAGACCTTCTACTTGAAAAAATACGTTTTCATGCCCGAAAACCTTATCCCGCACAAGACCTTTTGGTGTATCTTTCCCCCGCAAGTCAAGAAAGTGGCGTGATTGGGGCAGGCATATACGTCACAAAACAGTAATGTAATAAAGGAGTATCACTATGATTGCAATAGCATGTGACCACG